>DAIPIF010000159.1:3854-4929 GCA_036770925.1 Psychrobacter sp. | reverse complement strand
ATAACGTACCCATATCTTCAAGCGCATACTTAATGGCATTGGGCTGATGTTTTTTGCCCCAAGCAGCTCGATGGCTGCGAATCAGGCGCGCCAGTGGCTGCAATTGTGGTACGTCTTCAACAGGCAGATGGGTGTCGAGTCGATAACGCGCCGCAATACGCCAAAGTTCACGTAGACGGGTATGGTGAGATAAGAGCATGGACGATTAACCTAGATAAGCGGGTATGATAAGCGGTAATAAATGCGAGCGACTAAAGGACTAAAATAGCAGCGACTGCTTGCCTTAACTTAATAAATCAGCCAGTCGCCACAAACACAGTGGTATTAGCGCCCACGAGTGAGGCGCGACTGCTCAAGCTTGATAGCGGCAAGCCTTGCCTCTTCACGCTCTATATCCGCTCGCAGCTTGAGTAATTGCTGCTTGAGCTCATCGGTTTCTGCTTTGTGAGCGGGGTTAGGTGCCGCGTTACCTGCCACATCATTTGCCCAATCACTGACATCATCCAGCGCCTGTTTGGCATTATGGCGCAGATTGCCTTTTAGATGAGAGATGAGCAGGTGTAATTGACGCGCCATGGGTTTGCCAATTAAAGGCTCGAGCTGTCCGGCAATATCAGGATCAAAACCTGCGACTAATTGTTTTAGCTGCATCAGAATTTTATAATCGCCAGTAATCGGTAAATTGCCCTCAGCGCTACGCATTAAATTGAGCAGCGCTGCTGGATTATCAACCGTAATGACGCAATCAGGGGTGCTAGGTCCGATACGCGCCTTATCGGCAGCCGCCAGCTGAGCCTGACGTTTACGACTTGCGCCGACTTTAGACTGCCGCTTACCGTCTATGGTCACCGGCTCAAAACGCACGCGCTGATGATTAAACAGCACATCCAAACGCAGCTCTGGCATGAGCATATGCAGCCGCAGCACTTTACCGGCAAGGGGTTCAAGCCCTGATTGAGTAATCTCATCACTGGCAATGGCAAGGTTAAGCAGTTTCTCGATACTTGCCAGCAGCAATACAGTCAGCATAAAACCCTCACCTATTCAATTAAACTCTGTTTGAATACCGCTATCT
>DAIPIF010000159.1:1213-3754 GCA_036770925.1 Psychrobacter sp. | reverse complement strand
ATTATGATAAGTACAACCCTCAAAACCGGCTTGCTCCATCATTTGCTTCAACGTCTGTTGGTCGGGATGCATCCGAATAGATTCAGCCAGATATTTATAGCTCTCTGAGTCTTTGGCGACCAATTTACCCATCAACGGCAATGCGGTAAAAGAATATAAATCATACGCTTTAGATAACGGCTCAAAGATAGGTTTTGAGAACTCGAGTATTAATAAGCGCCCACCGGGTTTGAGCACACGCAGCATCGCGCGCAGGGCAGCATCTTTATCGGTCACGTTACGCAGACCAAAGCTAATGGTGACCAAATCAAAACTATTATCATCAAATGGCGCAAGCGTCTCAGCATTAGCCAGTACAAAATCGACGTTATTACAGCCGGCATTGATGAGGCGCTCACGACCAACCTCTAACATTGCCGCATTGATATCTGATAACACCACGTGACCATTTTTGCCCACTTCACGGCTGAATACTTTGGCTAAATCGCCCGTACCGCCTGCGATATCGAGCACATGCTGACCGGCGCGCACACCTGATAAGCTAATGGCATAACGCTTCCACAGGCGATGAATACCAAACGACATCAAGTCATTCATAATGTCGTACTTTTTGGCAACGGAGGTGAACACATCGGCGACACGGTCTTGCTTTTCAGCTTTTTTTACCGTTTTATAACCGAAATGAGTGTCTTCTGTGCCGTCAGTCTCGGTAGTGTGTGGATTATTGATATCATCACGCTCATGGAAGGCAGTTTGCTGAGCTTTTTTGGCGCTTGGCGCTGGCGCGTCATTTAACGGTTGCGTCGTCTGCTGACCTTGTGGCGTGCCTACTGGCAAATCTGCAACTTGGGTGAACGTATCAGCAGGATTGATTTCGGCAGGATTGATATGGCTATCAGGCGCTGCCGTTTGACGGGCTTTTGCTTGCGCCGTAATATCTTGAGCGTTAGTGATACTCTCTTGGATAAACGGGTCTTGAATATGCGTTTTTTCTGCCGTTTTATCCGTAGTAGCAGTGCTTTTTGGGTGTAAATTTTCAGTCATTATATTATCCTGTTGCGTATCTTTAAGAGTGCATTGATGGTCTATGATACAGTAAATGCACTGAGGTTGCCGTCGTTATCCGCGGCATGTATTTGCTCAATAAATTTGGTTTCACGCACACAAAATGAGTCGATAAAATTGCCGACACTCTTTAACGGTTTCATCGCATCAAAGCCTGCATCAATGAAGTCATAAAGGGGCTGATAGTTATGACGATACGCCGCGCCTTTAGAGAAGTCAAAAGCTTTACGTAGTACAAAGGAGTTTAAATATTTATCGGTACGGTAGCAGACCTCTTTTAGGTGACTGATTTGGGCGTAACGCTCAGCGGACTCATCAATACCGCGATAAGCGGCAAGCATGTTTTCTTCATTAATGGGCAAGTTTTGAGCAATCAACCACTGGGCTAAATGCATGTCCAACTCAATTGCCAAAATAGCCGCCTGAATCGCCATCGTACCCGTCTCTAATGCTGACTCTTTTGCCAGACGCTCAAGCTTCTTTGCTTTTGGCAAAATACGCTCTAACTGTTTGGCTAATACCTTAAACTCATCGCCACCGTAGAGCTGCGTGAGAAAATAGCTTGCCATTGGCTGATTTTTGGGTTGCTCAAATAAGGCGCTATGAGTGCGTCGAATGCGCGCGCGCTGCCAAGTCTGCACCTCATTGAGAGTATCATTCAGCGTACTGTCTTGATGATAGGGTAATGCCCAATAACGGGTTAGATGATGCTGTAATTCTGATAGTGCAGACATGATACATAGCCTTATATAAATAAACGTTGTTGTTAATGGATAGGTATTCAATTATGGTGATAAAGAGAGCGTGATATCCAGCTTATATATTAAGAATAAAAACGCTCATAGTAAAGTATAAAGCATATCTATGGCAGATGACTGCCGCTTAAGATAAAAGTGCAAAAAACACAAACCTCACACTATTACCTTATTATGCCGATGCCGACTCAATGCTATGATGAAACGCTATCTGCTCAAAAGCCATTGATTTCTCATAACCCGATAACCTCATAACCCAATAACAGAGAGTGCTATGACTAAAAAAAATAAAGAACCGTCTAAAACGAGCCCGCAAACGGTCAGTGAGCAATTTAGTGATGACATTATCGATGCGCGCTTGACTGCCAATCCGCTCAGTCCCTTTTTTATGGACAAAGACGAGCTGAGATTGGCGCTAGTCACTGCTCAGTACGCCCTAAAAGCCACCCGCCAACCTGCCTCGGAGACCAGTAACAAGCCCACAGGGCTGTTGGTACTGGTGAATGGCATCGAACAAGCGGGCAAAGGTTCAGCGGTGAAACAGCTGCGGCAATGGGTTGACCCGCGATTATTAAAGGTTGAAGCCACTATCGGCTATCCGCCACTGGCACATCAGCCGATTTGGCAGGCACATATTAAAGCCATGCCGCGTCATGGGGATGTCATGGTCTATTTTGGTAACTGGTATGCCGACCTTTTATATCATATTATGCGCATGGTC
>DAIPIF010000159.1:0-1113 GCA_036770925.1 Psychrobacter sp. | reverse complement strand
CTGCAAGCTTTTGAGCGCGATTTGGCTGCCAACCAAACCAAGCTTTTAAAGTGCTGGTTTCATGTCAATGTGGAGACGCTAACAGAGCGCTTGCATGATAAGGGCTTAGACCCGCAGTTTTTATATCAAATCGACTGGAGTGATGCGCAGGTGTTAGCGACTTTTAATGAGGTTGCCGCCACTTTACTGCGCCAGCAAGGCGATTGGGTGATTATAGATGGCAGCGATAAATCGCAAGCCGCGACAATCTTTTGTCATCATGTTTTGCATGCCATGCAAGATGCCTTGGCAAGTAGCCGACCTATCAAGCAGGAAACGCCTGAAATAGCGGTCACTTTAAAAAATAATTTTCATCCTAAAAATGAGAAAAATCAACTTGATAGCATCCCAGAAGTCGCCTTTACGCCGGTCAGCTTACCTGAACAGCTGACTGATATGACCGATTCACAAATAGACAAGACCGACTATCATAGACAACTTGCCAAAAAGCAAGCTTATCTCACCGAGCTGTTGCGTCATCGTGCCAATCGCCATGTGGTTTTTGCCTTTGAGGGTATGGATGCTGCGGGTAAAGGCGGTGCCATAAAGCGCTTGGTCGCGCCTTTAGATCCGCGTGAGTATCAGATTTATAATATCGGTTCGCCGATGCTCTATGAGCTGCAACATCCGTATCTATGGCGCTTTTGGACGCGTCTGCCTAATGAGCAAATCGAGCACATCAGTCGCATCGCCATCTTTGACCGCACGTGGTATGGACGGGTATTGGTCGAGCGTATCGAGAATTTTGCCACAGAGGATGAATGGCAGCGCGCTTATGACGAAATCAATCGTTTTGAGGCGCAACTCGCGACCGCCGGCACGATAGTGATTAAGTACTGGTTGGCTATTGATAAACAGGAGCAATTGGCGCGTTTTGAGAGTCGCCAAGAGACACCGCATAAGCAGTTTAAATTGACCGATGAAGACTGGCGCAATCGTGAGCAGTGGTCGGATTATGTGCAAGCGGCTGCCGACATGCTGGCACGTACCGATACTGAAGCTGCGCCTTGGTGTGTGGTGGCGACCAATGACAAGCGCTGTGCGCGTTCGCAAGTGCTTGACCATGCCATTGCT
>DAIPIF010000158.1:0-4933 GCA_036770925.1 Psychrobacter sp. | reverse complement strand
GCGAGTTAATAGATTTAAATAGCCAACGCCGTCCAGCTGGTTCTCAGCTAGCCACATGCCGTAGCCTGCTGAAAAGTTGGCGGCTAGGGGATAGTCGTTATCCAAAATAGTGACGCTCTCGCTGCGGTGCGGATTATATAAGTGAATATCGAGCTGCTTGCTTGCCAATACCTCAAGCACACTCGTGCCGCTAGGTTTAACCAGTCCTGTCAGCAGTAGATGTCCCGTAGGATAAATACGCGTACTGGCTTCGCTATCATCTATATCACCGTTGAGAGTCTCTTTACTCAGTCTGCCCGACACCGAGGATATTAACAGCTGGCGAATGGTCGTGGTATAACGATCATCCAATGAGGCAACTAAGGTAATGCCAAGTCCGGGGCGTTTGCTTACCGAGTTTAGTCCAGACAAGCGCATCTCGTAAGTGGACACTAAATCAGCTAATGCGGAGGTTTGTTTACTGGCATTTTTGAGATAGTTGTTTTCGTTGGGCAAATAAATATTGAGCTGATAGCGGTCTATCTGCATGCTCATGACCTTGACTTGATCAGTGGCACGACCTTGGAGAGGATTACTATTGTTAATCGTCGCCGCTGTACTGTCATCGACTATCGTCTCAATAGGTAAGTACTGTATTTGAGCATCACCCATGAGCCTGCGCTGGTCATCGGTTGACTGGTATAACTGAGTGATGAGGTCATTACTGGCAGCGTTATAGATATCTTGGGTCTGAATATCGACTTCATTGGGAATGCGGTTTTGGCTGTTGGCGCTGTTATTGGTGGGCTCAGCACCTGCAAAATCATGTTTTAGGCTATCATAAAACAGATAACTGTAGCTGGACTTGATAGCCGCAAACAGCTGTTCTTTATAATTAAGCAGACAAGCCTCAGTGCTTTGCTGTTGGTTGTTGGCTTGACTCTCGCTCAGCGGCGCATTGGCATAATAAGGGTCGAGGGGCGGGCGCGTGAGGGCATGCTGACAGCTGCGTGATTTGGCAAGCTGGCGGGCTTTAGCATAGTGCAGCTCAGCTAAGGTGGCAAGCATTGAGCGATAGTGCGCATTGAGCATACTGTCCGTGAGCTGCGCTAAACATAAGTCAAATTGCTGCATACAGGCTTGTTCATTCAGACCTGCTGATATCAGCGTTGAGGTCGTCTGACTACTCAGATTATTACTGGTAATAATGTTGCTACGCTGTGCGCTAATGGTTTTTGCTGAGGTTTGTTTATTGACCGAGACGGTACTACAGGCAGGGAGTAGCGTCAGCGTTGCCAATACCGTCATAATAGGGGCTGCCAGTCTGAAAAATGCCATAAAAAATCTCAGTAGGTTTTTATCAAAAGAGCTTTATAAGTGCGGATAAGTGTAGCCTAAGTTATTCACTGATACTGTTTTTTTTGTGGCATGGCTTGCGCACATAACGGGGTTGATTTTGTAGCATTAAGGTTATTTGATGCAGATAAATGGGATATTTTGACCCGTTTTAGAGTTGGTAAAGGCGTTAGCAGAGCCATAAAAAGCGCGGCGGTTTTATATTGATAGAAAGCTTTTCTACCGATATAAAACAACCGCGCTCATAGGATACTGTTGTTAAGCGACTATCAATGACGCTATTTAAATAGTCGGTTTTACATTCACATTGGGCGCAGGTATATCCCAAATATAATACTTGCCTTCTTCAATCAGCTTAATCTGCTGACGGATAATAGCGTTATCCGGTACTTGGCGCTCCAGACGGCGCAGACGTTGCAGCGCCTCATCACGGCGGTCACTCAATAAGTCAGATTGTGCCAAGCTTTGTTCCGCTTCGGTATAACCGAGTGCCACGGCTCTATCTAAGTACTTTTGTCCTTCTTTAAAGCCGCCGCCTTCTGAGAGCATCATGCCATAAATAAAGTTGGCTTCACCGCTGTTAGGCTGGGCTTTGATAGCGCGATCGATATATTTGCCGCCGCGTACCGTAAAGTCTGAGCCTAAATCTAAGTTACGTCCCATGCCGTTGAGTTTAGCGGCACGAATCAGCACCTCATAGGAGGCGTTAGGCGAGCTGGCATAAGGCTCAATCCACTCCGTCATGACTTTAATTTTTTCGCGGGCATTATGACGCTGAGTACGGTTTGGGAAATTTGGCGGATAATGACGCGCGTTAGGGGCAATCTCAGTGATAAAGTCATCAAGTAAGCTGACATCGAGCATATCAGGATTGGATTTTTGAGTTTGCGGCACTAGCGTGGTTGGCACAAAACTGATGTTTGAGATACGCACTTGCGGCGCGGGTATATTTGCCAGCTGTCCGCCACTGATATCGATACCTGTACTGGTCATAGGTCCGCGCTGATAGACACGGGTTGCGCCGACAGGCTGCACGTTTTGAGCGGCTTGCTCAGGGGTCAATTGCGCCGCGCTTGGGGTGGTATTTGCCTGAGTACGACGAATAACCCGTTGACTTGAGTCAGTGGCACTAGGGACAGCGCCATCAGTGGCGGCGATGGCAGCAGGTGCTGAGAGCAGTAAAGCACACGCCGTGGCTAAAGCGCTCAAGGTTGCAAGCTTATAAGGCTTAACAGAATCTAGGTTTTCTTTTGTCGTCATGGCGTTTTTTTCCTTTATTTAAATCAGTTATAAATTCAGTTGTCTAGTATCAATTATACGGTGTAAATGCATCATTTAGGTTACAGATACTTTTTTATTTATTACCGTACCGATGGTTAGCACGACGACTCAATATCCGTTACCGTGCGCGAGCATCTATAAATGATAGGCGATGCCTTTCATGCCGTTTGCCATAAAGCGCATGGCATGACGAATGGTGGGTGATAAATCGACGCCACCGTTTTGTAATGCCAGCTCACGATGCTGCAGCTCCTCGGTATCCATTTGTGCCAGTATTTGTAATGAGCGTATATCTTGTGGCGGCAAACGTCCAATGTGATCTTGTAAGTGTTCACTCACTTGCGCTTCGGTCTCCGCGACAAACCCTAAGCTAAATTCATTAGAGATGGCGCCTGCAACCGCCCCAAGTCCGAACGACATCACATACCATAACGGGGTAAATAAACTGGCATGGCTGCCAAGCTCACGCAGACGCGTCTCGCACCATACCAGATGATCCACTTCCTCTTCGGCGGATTGCTGCATCGCTTGCTTGACGCCCTCATCTTTTGCAGTAAAGGCTTGTCCATGATACAGCCCTTGGGCGCAAACCTCTCCGGTATGATTGATACGCATCAGCCCTGCAACATGCCGAGACTCAGTGATACTGAGCTTTGGAATCACATCGTCATTGACCGGTAGGGGGCGTGTGCTCGGGTTTGAGTGCGGTACGATTGCTCGTAGCGCCTTATCAACGCCCAGTAATAGATGGTCAACTCTAGATAAAGCACGCAGTGCCATAATGAGCTCCTAGTAGCGGTTTTAAGGAAGGGTTTAAATTATTTATTGGTGTGTCAATGAGTCATTTAAATACTATCACGCTTACAGTGTCTCATGGGTTTGCATGGTTGCTTGCTGGATATGTTTGGTTAATTTAACATATAAAAATGCCCCAAAGATAATATTCAACACACCCGTTATCATAAACAATTGTGGCAGCGATAAGCCCAAGGCGTTCAGCACCACGATGGAGAAAATCGCCGAGGTCACCATAAATATCGCATTAAAAATATTGTTAGCGCCAACGATGCGCGCGCGGTGACTTTTGGGCGCATAAGCCTGCATACAAGCATATAAAGGCACGATATAAAGACCACCACTAAAGCCCAAAAAGAACAAATCAACAAACACTCGCCAGCTACCCGCGATACCCCATAAATCACCAATTCCCAGTAACGTATCGGCAGTTGCGCTAATGGTTAATCCTGATAACGAAAAGTATAAATCAATAGCAAAAAGGCTCAGACCGGCAATCCCAAACGGCAATAGCGTTAAACTGACTTGGTTTTTGGTCAAGCTTTTGCACAGTAATGAGCCAATAGAGACTCCCACTGAAAACAGGGTCAATAGGAAAATAACCACCGACTCATCGCCGTGCAAGATGACCTTACTAAACTCCGGCGTTTGGGTCAAAAACGTCGCCCCATAAAACCAAAACCAGCTATTGCCCAAAATCACAAAGAACAAAAACGGCAGCGAATATAAATAACGCACCGTTGCCATACTGGTGGTAAAAACATTCCAATTAATTTTTAAATCAGGCTGCATCGCAGGGGTATGCGGAATAAAACGTGCCGCCACATAGCCCAGTATCGCCACGATAACCACGGTGATGCTAATCCAATACAGCGATTGTGGCAGCTGGGTCAATACGCCTGCGATAATCATCCCCAGTAAAATCGCCAGTGAGGTGCCCATCTGAAACAGACCATTGGCACCCACCAGCTCATCTTCTTTCATCGCTTGCGGTAGATAGGCGTATTTAATCGGTCCAAAAAAGGTTGAGTGCGTGCCCATCAAAAACAGCGCCACAAACAATAACGGATACCATTCAAACACAAAACCGACGGCTGCCACCGCCATAATGATAACCTCTAATACTTTAATGAAGCGGGTGAGTTTGGATTTTTCAAACTTATCCGCCAGCTGTCCGGCTAATGCTGAAAATAAAAAGTACGGTAAAATAAACAGCATCGCCGCCAAGTTATTTAAGATGCTGACCTCAACACCCATTCGACTAGCAGCGGTATAGGTTAAGACTAAAATCAGCGCTTGCTTAAAGATATTGTCATTAAACGCTCCCAAAAACTGGGTAAAAAACATGGCGCTAAAGCGGCGACGCTTAAATAATTGAAACTGATTTGCCATGGGGGCTCCTACAAGCGGGCAGCATCTGATAAATAAGAGGATAAATCCTCAGGTCTATATTTTAAAAAAACGGTATGAATATTAATATCATAATTAATATTAATATTATCAAAAACTTATCTAAATATAG
>DAIPIF010000157.1:0-4965 GCA_036770925.1 Psychrobacter sp. | reverse complement strand
TTGAGGGAGACGCGAGGACACATTTACTATCCAGTGACCCTGAGCCTTTACCAAAGGGGATACAGACCGTAGAGGCGGAGACGTTTTCTACATCGACTTGCTCATAGAGCATTTTGCTTGGGGTCATAGCGTCTAGCATACATTTATTCATGGCATTTTTGCCCTCAGCGTCAGTGATACTGATTTTTGCAAAGCAAGAGCCATTGATATCTTTTGGCTCATGATACGCCGGCAGTGCTGAGGTGGCGCGGATATCGAACCGGAAACGCTGACTGGTTCTGTCCTCCACTTCTTTACCGATAACCATCTGTGAGAATGCCTCTTCATTAGGGTCAGGCGCGGTGGTGGTGACGCTCATCTGCGTGACAATGGTTTGTCTATTACTGGTATAGCCATCCGCACTGTTATAATCACAAATACCATTATTCAAGCCACTCCAGTAGCCGCCATTAGGGTCTCTAACCGTCGCATTAGCCGTCAAATATTTTTGGGTACGTGGATTAAAACAGTAAATAAACTCATTACTGGCATTTTTATCATCTAACAAAAAGTGCCCAAATACGCCCGCCGAGCTGGTCACATCTTTATACGGCTCGGAGTCTGGATCACCATTAATCATATTTTCTAGCTTTTGATTACCGCTATCTGATGACTGCAATAAGATGGTATTAATCTGATCACTGGTCGCCACTTTAAGATCGGTATTACTTTGTCTAACCGCAATTGCCCCTGCAAGCATGATGAGCACCAAAAACAATAACACCACGATCAGCGTTGCGCCTTGTTCTGATTGGCGATACACCACAGTGCGATGGATATCTGTGGCGGTTGAGCGTGATACGTGGCGGCTTGGCATAATCAGTCTCCCTACTGGGGTTTTAAGCTGGTGTCTATGTTGACGACACGAGCATTACGCAGTAGCGTGGTGGTCTCATAGGTATTACGTACTTGGTTTTTGCGGGTGGTATCTGCTGCGAGCGTATGCGTCTCACCCAGTAAGGTAAATTCAGGTTGATCCTGACTACCGACTATAGGCGTACTACCATGGACGATAATACCCATCTTAATAGCAGTGATAGCAGGCTTATCACCGGTTATTTTCATATAGGCACTACTCGGCAAATACATCATTTGTCCAGCATTGGTACCCTTGGTGTACTGCACACCTAATAGCACTTTAAACTGGTCAGCATTGGCGACGAACTCTTGTCCTGCTTGACCAAAGTTACGGGCATCTGTGGTAGGAAAATCTTGTATCCCACTTGCAACCCCACCGACTAGGTTAATCCGCCCTGCATCACACGCCAGTACCAGATTTTTTATAGCGCCTTTATTGGTATCACCAGTTTCTTGACGTAAAAAATACCGCTCCACGACGCTGTCATTGGGAACAACTTCGGCACCCTCACAGTCACTCATCTTAATACCCGTGATATTGGTATATTGAATAGTCAACTGATCACTGGGTATATCCTTGATATTGGAGATACCTGTCCAGCCATTCGTTCCGCCTCCACTGTCGCCCGCACGTCTGGTTAAATAGCCCATACCGCTATAAGGCGTAGTGGCAATACCGAGATTAGCAGGGGTGACGACTATGCCACCTTTTTTAGTGCTGTCGGTAATTTGGGTTTCAGGATTACCTAGATTGGCTAAGCGCACTTTGCGCTCTAACTGCTGGAGTCCAAAGACGCTGGCATCTTGCAGCTCACTACCACTAGCTTGGATACTACTGGTTTTTACGTTAATGATATACACCTGCATCGCGGCTGCCGATATAATCAAGCCGAGTACCAAGGATATCATCAGCTCGATAAGCGTAAAGCCTGACTGCTGATAATGGCAAGCGGTACTATTATAGCCCTGTCTTACTGTCGTATTAGACCCCATCAGTACGCCTCCATAATAAAGCACTCAGCACCGTTTTTGTAAGTACCATTGGCATTTGCGCAGGCTTTGTCACTATCATCTAGCTTCAATGTAGTCGCGCCCCAACTGGCGATAAAGCATTGGCGCACTTGATTACCTACTGTACCAGGGCAGCCATCAGGCGCTAAGCCAATAAGCATATCATTGTCTGCTGCATAAGATTTTAATAACAGTCCATCACGGGTGGCAAGCTGCTCAATCGTGCAGCTGGCGTTAGCGGCAGGGGCAGTAGCGGTATTTTGTACACAGCTGTCTTTGGTGATACCGCCAATATCTGCCGTTCCTGGAGCACTATTTATCGCGGTCTTAAATGCTGCGATACCCTCAGGATTGGTACGCATGGCTTCCGCGCCGCCACGCATCACGGTCAGCGCTCGGGTACGCATCAGGCTCTCATCAGTCGCTTTTACGGCTGCCATTTGCATCGCCGTAAAACCCAAGACGGCAACTGCTAGCAGCAGTAAAGCCACGAGTACTTCGACCAGTCCCACCCCGCGCTGCGAGCTCAGTTGGTACATTAGCAAGTCCCTCCAAGCTTAATATTAATCGCTGCCAGTTTACTGACCTCTATCTGTCTAGGACTAGCTGAGGTATTGCTATCGCAAATGGTATAAGTCACTTTAGCATCAGCGGTCTTGTCAGTGCTAAATACTGAATTATCTTTAGCTTTATTATCGCCATCTTTACCCGTTATGGTGCTTTTGGCATCATAAGTATAAGTGCCTATTGGCTTTAATCCTTGTGGATCTAATGCAACATCTATGAGTTTGATTGTGCCTGCGTTAGTGCCCTTATTATTAACCTCTACAGTGATGGCTTTACGGCGAATGATACTCTCAGTCTTGGCTTCTCTTAGCGCAGTATGTAAAGTCGCCGTCGTGGACTTGACCCGCTGATTGGCAAGCTGACTGCTGACATTAGGCGCGGCGATACTCACGATAATTGCCATTACTGCAATAGTCACCATCAGCTCAATCAAGGTAAACCCTGAGCTGGCACTGTACCTTGAAGGTAACGAGCTATTTGAAGAGACCATCACATCACCATCCTATTTATCAGCGGCGAGCCACTTGTCGTGTTAAACATAACCTTTGCTATCGCTGTTTTATTAATATAACGATTTTTATACCAATACCCTGCAAGAATCATTCCTTTTAGTAGCAATGACGCTCAAATGTATCATGATGAATGATTGATTTTATTAATGAAATTGTCTTTGTATCTGCCTATGGTTTTTTATAACCCCTAGCCTAGGTTGTGGTCAGCTAGCAACAAAGCCTCATTATAGATTATACATCAAAACAATGCTTAGGTTGCATTAGTACCAGAGCCTATAGCCGTTAGCGTGACGCACTGCCATGCGCAAGGGCAAACGCCTGTATATCATAAGTATTAGGGCTGATACGTGGGAGGTGTAGCGTACGTGCCAGCGCTTGCAAGCTGGCACCCGTGGTGGCGACATCATCGAATAGCAGCAGGTGCTCAGCCGCTGGATAGTGAGTCAGTCTAAAGGCAGCATCTAAGTTGCTTAGACGCTCAGCACGGCTCAGTCCCTGCTGACTAACCGCACTATCTACGCGCTCAACCCCTTGCCACAGTGGGATTTGCCAATGCTTAGAGAGATAAGCCGATAAGATAGTCACAGGGTCAAAACCACGCTTAATCAGACGGCTATCGGTCGTTGGCATGGCGATAATGACGCTGTTCTGAGCATGACAGCCCAAAGGTTTGGGCAGTTGGCGTAACACATGCACCAGTAACGGCAGCTTAGTCATGTCCTCAGAGTGCTTAAAGGCGCGAATGGCTTGGCGAATGGGATACTCATAATAAGTGGCGGCTTGCACGGTGAGGCTGCTACCTGCGCTAATATCAACCTGAAAAGTAGGCGGTAACCAGTGGATATGATGGTGGCACTCTAGGCAGAGTAGCCCTTGATTAAAACGGCGCGCCACTCTCTGCAATGCAGGCTTAAGCCCTGAAGAGGGGGCAGATAATGAGCGGTGGCTATTTATTAATACAGATTGCGGCACACTACGATAAATACCGCAAAGCTGGCAGCCCCGATTCAGGTACTCTGCCAGCCACATGCCGCTGTTATAAGGCATCATAGCGCGCATAGATAGCGACTCACGAGGGCGACCACGGCAGCTTAGAAACCTTTCCAGTCATTGAGCACGATACCGAAGCCGATGGTGGTGTTTTCATAATTGTAGTCAATAATCGACTCGCCATATCCTTGGAACAGCTGTACATAACCATTGACGTTTTTGCTCAAAGGATACACATAGTCAATTTGGGCACCGCCTTTATTGGTTTTGGGATTATAGCGTAAAGTGCCACTTAAACTGCGCTCATCAGGTAAGTCATATAAAAAGGTGACATCGCCATAGCTCATATAATCCTCGATATCTGGATTGTCATCACTATCGCTGCTCTCATTCTTGATGCGTGCCCAAACGCGTGGAATGACAGTCAGCTTACCCCATTCCGCCCCGCCCATCAGATAGACGCGGTTCCATGAGCGTGAGATGGGGTCTGACTGTCCGTTTGAGTGATGCACAGCGCCAGCGCCGAGCATCCGCAGACGTCCACCAAAAGGCAGGTCAGCACTGACAGGCTGGGTCAAAAACACTTCTGGCTGATAATCCGTGGCGCGAAACGGGCGTGAATTATCTTCATTATAAACTTGCCAATGCGACTGCTGAGTGTAACCGAACCATAAGTCGGCATGCGTCCCAAATAAGTCCTCAGCGACTTTGGTTTTCATCGATAGCTGAAATTTCAGCTCGGTATTACGCATCTCATTGGCGCTATATTCTCGTCCGTCTTGCTCGGCATCACTAGAGGTTGGCTTGCGGTTTGGCTCAAAGCTATAGAATAGCGGTAAGACATAATTAGGGTTATGCGGTCTCAGCTTCCAGATACCTTGTTGGCTGTTTTGATCCAAATCATAGGCTAAGCTGAGTGGGGTGTTTTTTTCGATATCCGCTTGACTGACGCCCACTTCCTCTAATATTTTTGCTTCAGTTTTACTGA
>DAIPIF010000156.1:0-4973 GCA_036770925.1 Psychrobacter sp. | reverse complement strand
TTGGGTCAAAATACCTAAGGCCAATGGCAACATCATCGCCGCCGTTGCCGTGTTCGATATCCACATGGATAAAAACGCAGTCACTCCAAAGATTAAAAATACTGCTGTACCTAGATTACCCCCTGACATTGAGAGTATTTTTAGCGCGATTTTTCTATCTAATTGCTGCACATGCAAGGCAGCCGCTAACGCAAAACCCCCAAAGAATAGATAAATAGTGGGGCTGGCAAAACTCTCTAAACCAATTTTGGCATCAAAGTCTGGAAGACCAATCAAGGCCCCAACCACCACCACTAGCAGCGCTGTAATCGTCACATGCAAGGCTTCGGTCAACCACAGCACGCCAATAAAGAACAGCATAGCTAGACCTTTATTGGCACTGATATCAAATGGCAGTATATTATAAATCACCATACTGATAATTGCCGCGATTGCCACTACCACCAACCCTTTACCCGTGCCCTTAGGGAAGGTGTCGGTAAATAAATACTCATTGCCATCATCGGGAATATGGCTATCCAGTTTTCGCTCTGACATAAAACGTCCTCTTAATTTCACTTTGATTATGGTACTCAGCAATGTCATGCTAGCCATGATATATCACATGGTTTTATCCCAGCAGCTCGCATCACTTATGGAGATCTCGCATCCTTACTTGCATTTTTCATGGTCACTATCTGTACGCTACTATGCCTTAGTAGCGTTACATACCGTCACCAAAATTGCGTATATCATCCCTGTACAACACGTAGAAACTATCCCATACTCAGGATGTCCACTTCATCATATGATTGAAATCATTGAAGATAAATAATAAATAGGAGTATTTTATGCCTCGTAATACAGTTGACTCAACCACCAAAATGGCACCCAAAGATATTAATCAAGACGCTCTCGCCAAAGAAGACCAACAGCGTACCGACGATTGTGCGCTAAATATGATGCAAGGGCTGCATGAGCACGAAGACCATGACGATGATGATGACGCTCAATAATCGTCGCCATCTATAGCCCTTATATAGCCCTTAGCCATTAGCACTTAGCCGTTATAATCATTGCCAAAGGTGCTTATCTCGTTGATGAGCGCCTTTTACGTCTAGGCTGCCGACTCTCTGGCAAATGGTCTGAGGCATAGTTATAAATAAAGGCGGCCAGTAAGACGATAGTAATAGGTACAAATAACGCCCCATAACCCACCCGCGCATATAAAAAAGCGCCCACCACACCGCCGCCACAGAAGCAGTACCAAATAATCGTCTGAAAGGCGAGCGTCGGTTTACTGATTGAGCGACCCGCCAGCCAATTACCAATTGCCGCGCCCATATCGGATGTCAGCCCCGTCAAATGCGTGGTACGAATCACCGCGCCACTATAAGTAGCAACCATCGCGTTTTGTAGTCCACAAGCCATCGCCGCCGCCAACTGCCCTAAATAATCATGCTGCTGATACAGCCAATAACTGCTGAGTAATAGTATGGCTTCAATATAAAGCGCACGACCATAGCTTTTACCCAACTTTAGCGACGTCTGCCCAATCACAAAACCACTGAGTACCGACCCTGCCAAAAACGACAATAACGATGCGCCAATAAATAAGATACTGCGACCATCAAAATGCGCGATTGCCGCTGAAAATAAACTGACGTTACCCGTCATATGCGATACGGACAACTTGGTGAAACCCATCAAAGCGGCAGTATTGAGGCAGCCTGCACTAAACGCCAATACTGCCCCGCCCCATAGTATCCATCTCGGAAGTCTGGTTATCATGTTCTGCCACCTAAGTGCTTATAATAGTGCTCATAATAATACTGGTAATCAGTGCTGATGCTGCTGATTAAAAAAAGCCCCTAGTATAACTAAAAAAGACAGCCTTTTGGCTGTCTTCTGGATATAGATACGACTGAGTACTCAAGTGCTCATTATTAAAAGCTACTTTGACTCATCAAGCATCATCAATTGCTCACTAATAGCGACGGTATTAAAACCGGCGTCAACGAACATAATCTCGCCCGTGATACCTGACGCCCATGGTGATAATAAAAACAGTGCCGCATTACCCACTTCCATCTGATTGATGTTACGCTGTAGCGGGGCGATTTTTTCACTAATATCGAGCATTTTACGGAATGACTTGATGCCACTTGCCGCGAGTGTACGAATCGGTCCGGCTGAGATGGCATTGACTCGAATACCCTCGCCGCCCATAGAGGTTGCCAAGTAACGTACGCTTGCCTCAAGACTGGCTTTTGCCATGCCCATGACATTATAGTTTGGCAATACTGAAATACTACCTTCATAAGTCAAAGTCAGCATCGAGCCGCTACGCATAGCTAATAGCGCGCGCGCCTCTTTTGCCAAAGCAATAAAGCTATAGCTTGAGATATCATGGGCAATTTGACTGCCCTCACGGGTGGTGGCATTGACAAAATCACCATCGAGCTGATCCATTGGCGCAAAACCAATCGCATGCACCACCCCATTGATACCATCGCCCCAATGTGCCGTCACTTGCTCAAAACAGGCCGCGATAGACGCATCAGATGCCACATCACACTCAAGCACCAAGTCCGCCTCAAAGGCTTCAGCTGCCATATCGACCCGTTTTTTGATTTTATCATTGGGATAAGTCAAAATCAGGGATGCGCCCTCGCGGTGTAATGCCTCAGCAATAGCCCATGCGATAGAGAGTTTGCTTGCGATACCCGTGACGACAAAACGTTGTCCTTGCAGTAGCATAATATATCCTTATTAAAAGTAAGCGTATTAAAAGTAGTCAGAAATAAAATAGATGGTTTATTATACACGAATCAAATTAAGTAAACAGTCGTAAACTATTGAGCATGTCGCAAAAGCGATAGCAGAATGAGCGCTGAAGAGTGCGCTATTACGGTATGAAGTTCGGTCAATTTGCAGTATAATCAGCACACTTCTCAGCTTACCCTGCCTTTATAAAATCCTAATTGATACTCTTTGAGGGCAATCTTTGATTCAATAGGATATGAGGTGAAGCTGGGGTCAGTTCATGATAATCAGGCGACTAAGAAGCTTGCCACAGATTATATCTATATTCATCCGTACCTATATTTATTATTTATTCGTACCTATATTTGTACCTAATTCATTCGTACCTAAATTTTGGATGGCTGCCAAACTTATGAGTAATACCCCAATAATAACACCAGACTATACTCAAAATATAGACGCTTATCGCCAATTAATTCACTCTACTGGCGAAGATTTAGCCCGAGCAGGGCTACTAGATACGCCGATGCGGGCGGCAAAAGCCTTTGGGCATCTAACCATGGGCTATCATCAAGATTTAAATGAAGTGGTGAATAATGCCGTATTCCCCTCGAGCAATCGTGAGCTGGTATTGGTGCAGAATATTGAATTTTATTCATTATGTGAGCATCACATGCTGCCGTTTCATGGTATCGCCCATATTGGCTATCTGCCTGAGGGTCAGGTATTGGGTTTATCAAAATTTGCCCGTATCGTCGATATGTTCGCCCGTCGTCTACAAATCCAAGAGAACCTCAGTGAGCAAGTCGCCCAAGCGATTATGCAGGTCACAGGTTGCCGCGGTGTGGCGGTAGTGATGGACGCCTCACATATGTGTATGATGATGCGCGGCGTCAGCAAACAGCACTCGACCACTCGCAGCACCGCGATGCTCGGTGAATACGCGCATAATAATCAAGCACGTAATGAGTTTTTGGGAGCGATACCTAAACGCGCACCAGCGTTTTAAAAGTATTCAATATCATTGGCTGTAGAAAAGGACACTGAGTTAGGTGTCCTTTTTTATTTATTTAAAATACAGGCGCTTAACATAAAAATTACCGACAGTTTTTATTAATCGCACTTTTAAGAGAAATGGGCGGCGTATCATTGATATACATATCGGTGATTTTGCAGCTGGTTTTGCCGCAGCTTAATGCGTATTGTGCCGTGCCGCCATAACCGAACTCAACTTTGACCCGACCATCATGATTCACTGAATAATTGATTTTGGTTTCAAAATCGGCATCATTGGTATCCCACATGACAGCGCCTAAAAACTCTCCACAAACCATGCCTTCTTTTTCTAAAACTGCATCTTGTAAAATCAACGCTTGTGCTAGCGCGTCATCGGCATAATTATAGATAACCTTAGGGTCAGCATCATAAATCTCATCCTCAACATTATAAAAAACACTACTATCATACAACTCTTTAATGGTCTTGATTTTTAAGGCGTCGTTAGCAACAGCGGGCATGCTAAGTAAACAAAGTGCGGATATTGCTAAAACTATTTTCATCTTCTGACCTTTTTTTGGTAATCGTTTTTTAAGAGAGTGTTTGTACATGAGTGTTTTTTGGTAAAGGTTTTACTGGGACTATTCTAGAGTACTCGCTTGCAATAAGCGTTTAACATAGGAATGCTTGGGATGACTAAACAGCGTTTCGGTCAGCCCTGATTCAACGCACATGCCATCCTTTAGTACCATCATATGCTGACATAATGCACGGACGACTTTTAAATCATGACTGATAAATACATAGCTGATTTGCATTTTTTGTTGGATTTCGCGTAGCAGGTTGACCACCGTAACTTGGGTGCTGCTATCGAGCGCCGAGGTGGGCTCATCGAGTATCAAAAGCTTAGGCTGCATCACCAAGGCGCGCGCAAGGGCAACGCGCTGCCGCTGACCACCGGAGAGCTCATGCGGATAACGCTGGGCAAACTCGCTAGGCAAATGCACGGTATCGAGGCTATCTATCACCGCTTGCTGGCGGGCAAACTTGTCGATACCTTGGACAAGCAAGCCCTCCTCAATAATTTGCATCACGGTCATGCGCGGATTGATACTGGCAAAAGGGTCTTGAAACACCATCTGAATCTGCGCGCGACAGTGGCGTAACTGCTTTTTGGATAAGGTCAGTAGCGGTTGTCCATTGACGCTGACCTCACCCTGCACCCTTGCTTG
>DAIPIF010000155.1:3455-5001 GCA_036770925.1 Psychrobacter sp. | reverse complement strand
TTATCAGCCTATTTGGCTACGCCTTAATAAGGCTGGCACTGAGGCGTTCACCGATGATTTAGCGCTCTGTCAGCAACTGCCAAAACTGGCAGGGGTGATACTGTCAAAAGCGGAACAGGCGGCGGATATTGAATCTCTGTATCAAGCGACAGGCTTGCCCGTGATTGCTTTGATAGAGACGGCATTGGGCTTATCTCAGCTGCAAGCAATGGCAAAAGCCACAGGCTTAGTGGCTTTTAGCTATGGTTTTTTGGATTTATGTCATGATTTGGGCGTCCAAGTAGAGACGCCTGCCGCTGATATCGTTGCCAATCAGATTCGCTATCAGCTCGTGGTCACCTCAAAAGCGCAGCAATTATCTGCGCCCATTGATAGTGTTTATCCTAATTTTAATAATGAAAAAGGCTTATTTGAGCGCGTAAAACTCTGGTCGCAAATGGGTTTGTCAGGCATGTTATGTATTCACCCCAAACAAGTGGCTACCGTGCGGCAAGCGCTAAAGCCTACAGCTGCAGCGCTTGATTTTGCCAAACGCGTACTGGCAGAATATGAGCACAGCGGGCAGGCGGTCTTTCAAATAGACGCTCAAATGATAGATGCGCCTGTGATTGAGCGTTGCCGCTTGCTAGTGGCGGCAGCAACTGCGCTTTAAGCAAAAAAGCTGAGCCTTGCGCCCAGCTTTTTTATTATCAGCGTCCCGTCCACACCGCATGACGCTTTTCAATAAAGGCGTCAATGCCTTCACGCACATCATCCGCCATCATGTTGCAGGTCATCACTTTGCCCGCATAATCGTAAGCTTCGGCTAAATCCATATCCAGCTGCTTATAAAACATATCTTTGCCCGTTTTGAGCGCGACTGCCGATTTGCTGGTAATGGCATTAATTAAAGACAGTAGCACGTCCTCTAATTGCTCTGCGGTTGCCACTCGATTAATCAAGCCTTGTTGCAGAGCGCTTTGAGCGTCGATAAATTCGCCAGTAATCAGCATCTCAAAGGCTTGCTTGCGAGATAAATTGCGACTCACCGCGACGGCAGGGGTGGAGCAAAATAGCCCAACATTGATGCCAGAGGTGGCAAATTTGGCATTATCCGCCGCTACAGCCAAATCGCACGCGGCGACCAATTGACAGCCTGCAGCAGTGGCAATGCCTTGTACTTTGGCAATCACCACTTGCGGTATTTGATGAAGCGTGAGCATCATTTGACTGCATTGCTCAAATAAAGCCTGATGGGCGGCGGCGTTCATATCGGCGCGCATCTCTTTTAGATTGTGACCGGCACAAAACGCTTTGCCATTGGCGGCGATGACGACCACATGAATACTGCTATCTTGGGCGATACTATCAAGCTGTGCTTGCATCGCCGTTAGCATGTCGCTAGATAAGGCGTTAAATTGTTTGGGGCGGTTGAGGGTCAGCGTTGCGACACCGTTGCTGTCTTCTCTGATAATAAAAGGCTCATTGATAGCGGCGTTGATATTTGAATCTGTGTTTGAGTGGGAGTCGGTCATTTTTAATCGTCCTTGATTGCTGTTGATGGGTT
>DAIPIF010000155.1:0-3355 GCA_036770925.1 Psychrobacter sp. | reverse complement strand
TCAAGAATTAAATAATCTGTTACCATAGTCAGCTATTTTATTGATACCGCCATTAGGATAAGACCTTGACTACTTTTACCCCTCCGATGATTGCTAGTATAGAAAATCCAACCTTACGCCACGAGCTCCAACAAATCATCGATATGAAGACCAAACCGCTCGGTGCGCTTGGGCAATTAGAGTCGCTCGGCTTACAGCTTGGTATGATTCAAGGCAGCACTAATCCACACATTGAGCAGCCACAAATTCGGGTATTTGCAGCAGATCATGGTTTAACTAAGCACGGAACATCGGCTTATCCTAGCGCCGTCACCGCGCAAATGGTGCATAACTTTTTAAATGGTGGCGCGGCGATTAATGTGCTAGCGCGTCAGCATAATATGGGGCTAAAAGTCGTTGATGCTGGCGTGGCGACTGACTTTGAGGCGCATCCGCAATTGGTCACTGCATATAAAGTCCGCCTAAGTAGCCGTGATGCGCTGAGCGAGCAGGCGATGAGCGATGCGGAGTGCCTACTGGCGCTTGAAAATGGTATGACAGTAGCAGGGGCGCTGACGGGTCATTTATTTATCGTCGGTGAAATGGGTATCGGTAATACCTCAGCGGCGAGCTTGCTTTTGGCGCGTTTGGGTGATTTGCCTATTAAAGATTGTATCGGGCGTGGTACAGGTTTAGATGATGCGGGATTGGCACATAAAGAGAGGATTTTGACCCAAGTATTAGCACGGCATCAGGATAAAACAACGCCATTTGCAGCCCTCGCAGCTTTGGGCGGGCTTGAGATTGCGATGATGGCAGGGGCGCTTATTCAAGCGGCGAGTGACAGAAGAGTGCTGTTAATTGATGGTTTTATCGCCAGTGTGGCGTTATTGGTCGCCGAGCGTTTAGCGCCAGGGGTGTTACAATATGCGGTATTTGCGCATCATTCGGTTGAGCCGGGTCACGCGCAATTATTAACGCTGTTAAATGCCAAGCCATTATTAGATATGCAAATGCGCTTGGGCGAGGGTAGCGGCGCGGCGCTCGCTTATCCTATTTTGCAATCTGCCTGCGCGATTATCAATGAGATGGCAAGCTTTAGTGATGCTGGCGTGAGTGAAAAAGAGAGCTAATGTCTGATATGCAACAGCAAGTATCACCCCATTCCAAGTCATGGTTAAAGGCGCTTAAACACGAATGGACACTATTATTAGTTGCTATTCAGTTTTTAACCCGTTTGCCGGTGCCGCCCTTTCGCCATTATGAGCCGGACTGGCTACATCAAAGCAGCCGGCACTTTCCAGCGGTAGGCTTACTGGTTGGGCTATTATGCGCGGGCGTGTTGTGGTTGACCAGTAGCCTATTGACGCCACTCGTCGGTGCGGTGATTAGTACCGCCTTTGGTATCAAACTCACCGGCGCGTTTCATGAAGATGGTCTGGCGGATACCTGCGATGGACTGGGCGGCGGACTGACTCGCGAGCGCACCTTAACCATCATGAAGGACTCTCGCCTCGGGACTTATGGGGTTTTGGGACTCGTTTCAGCGTTACTGATTAAGATAAGTCTGTTAGCGAGTATGCCCGTATCGGTGGCTATGGTCGCTTTAATTATCGGGCATAGTGCGTCACGTTTATTGTGTATTAGCCTGATTGCGTTACTGCCTTATGGTGGCGAGGTTGAACACGCCAAAGCCAAGCCGATGGCGCAGCAATTAACTTGGCGGCAAGCTATTTTTGCTAGTGTTTGGCTACTATCAGGCATCATATTAGCAGTGGTTTTATTCCCAAACGCTATTATGCAGATTGGTATGGGACAGTGGCTTTTGGCTTTATTTTTGGCGTTACTTGCCACCGATTATATGCGCCGTTTATTGCGCAGACGCCTTCAAGGCTATACGGGTGATGGGCTAGGGGCAACGCAGCAACTCAGTGAAGTGGCGATATATGCGGGACTTGCCGCGGTACTGCCGTTTTGATTTATCAAAAAAATTTTAGGATAATAATCAATGACGCTATACATTTGGCGACATCCCAAGCCGCTAGCTGCTAGCGGTATGTGTCTGGGGCAAACGGATATGGGCGTGCATCCGCGCAAAACCAAACGCCTTGCCAATCAAATTCAGCGCTTTGTCCAATGGCATCATCTGCCAAAGGTGATTTGGGTCAGCCCGTTGCAGCGCTCTTTAAACGTGGGTAAGTTATTAGCCAAGCGTGGTTTTGAGTGTCATATTGCGCCTGATTTGATGGAGCTTGATTTTGGCACGTGGGACGGAAAATCTTGGGTAGATATTCCTAAAGCCGCCATTGATGACTGGTGTGCTGATTTTGCAACCGCCGCGCCCTTTAATGGCGAGAGCGTCGCCCAGTTATTTATGCGGGTAGAGGCGCAGATTCGGGATTGGCAATCTAAAGGCATGCGAGCTGATGCCAAACATAACTCAATACTCGCAGTCGGTCATGCGGGCTGGATTAATGGGGCAAAAATGCTAGCAGCTGGGCAAGGCGTGCCACAAGTTGCCGCTGATTGGGCGCGTCCGGTTACTTATCGACAGCTAAGCTGTTTAGCGTTTTAAAGTTATGTTGACGTGTTTATCCGCTTTTAGGATAAAGACATTCCCTAATATCCGACCGTTTTTGAGCATATATTAATCACCAATACCCCGCTTATAATCAATGCAATGCCTATTATCGCTGGGATATCAATGCTCTGCTTAAATAACACTACACCAATAAGGGCAACCAGTACAATGCCGATGCCACCCCAAATCGCATAAGCAATACCTAAAGGAATGGTTTTTAGGGTCAAAGTCAAAAAGTAAAATGAGCAGATATACAGTACGGCAGTCAGTAGCGTTGGGGCTAGCTTGGTGAATTGTTCAGACTTCATCAAAAAAGTGGTGCCCGTGACTTCAAAAATAATGGCTAACAATAAAAAACCGTAGCCTAGTAAGATAGGATTCATAATGTCAAGCTCCAGCGCTATTATGTTTAATACTTAAATAAAGGATAGGATATATGATGATTCACCTAAATCACTCGCGTTTGTGCTTAATCGCTGCTAGTGTCAGCGCGGCGCTTTTATTAAGTGCTTGCCAACCCGCTGAAGAGGCGGCAGTGGAGGCGACTCCTGCAGCTATCGATGCCACCGCTATCGATGCGCATGCAGGTCATGATATGAGCGGTAATAACATGGCGATGGACGGCGCGCCTATGAGTGAGATGCAGCAAGCTTATAATGATTCTATGACGACGATGCATGATGAGATGATGGCTGGCATGGCTTATAATAATCCTGATGCCGCCTTTGCACAAAGCATGCTTGGGCATCATATCGGCGCAGTTGACATGGCAAAAATTCAGCTTAAATATGGCAG
>DAIPIF010000154.1:0-5015 GCA_036770925.1 Psychrobacter sp. | reverse complement strand
AGTCCACTTGAGCTCTGGCGGTAATAATAACTGACTTGGATGAAATCCTGCCGCCTGATATCCTGCGACTAAGTGGCTAATAGGACGGCTATACTGCTGACCACGCCATATAAAATGAGCTTCTGCGTCAAAAAAGGGCTTATCATCGAACCACAAAAACACCCCCTCCATCATCTTTGGCCAATCATTCCAGTCAATCTCTAACACATCGAGCATCACTGCCAAAAATGCAGATAACAAGGTATCGTGACTGACGGCGAGCACCAGATGACCGTGCTGCGGTTGATGCTGATAAAACAGTGATAGTATATCTAAACCCCCTTGATAGGCGTTTTTTGTGCCCTCTACATTGCCTTGCAAAAATCGATTGATAAAATTAAGCACACCAATCTCTTTAAAAAGGGTACTGGCAATGTCAGGCTCAGTGACTAAACTACCCGGCTCCACCAATAGCGACTGGTGAGAGATAGGACGCTGCAAACCTGCGCCCTCTTGCATCAACTGGGCAGTATCAATACAGCGCCCAATAGGGCTTGAGAGACTGTCCACATCCATTGAGTAGGGCAAATGCTGTGCCATCCAGCGCCCCCAAGACTTGGCTAATACCCGCCCTTTTTGGGTCAGCGGCAACTGATAACTGGCAAAGCCATTACCATCTGAGCGCTCACGCAATGAGTGTCTGGTAAATAAAATCAGCCGCTTATTTTCAGGTAATAGTTGTACAGAGGACATCATGCTATCAGGCAGATGTGCAGGTGCGACGACATTCAAGTTAGAGAATCTTGATATCGTTGTAGAACGTCCAGAACCAGTCGAGTCAGAACGGTTACTCATAATACCTAGCGTAGCAGATTTTCAGTGGTAGAGACATCGTATCTCTATAAAAAACAGACAATAATTGATTCATATTAAAAGATACGTATCTTTTAAAAAGCTAAGCTAAATTTCAATCACTTTATCCCAAGCAAACTCGATATCCGTACTACTGACTTCATTAGGATACGCCCGAGGATTGACGATAATTCGAGTGTTATGAATATAGTAATCAAAAGCCTCATGGGTGTGCCCATGCACCCACAAGGTCGGTGCCCATGGCTCATACATCCACTCTGTAAAGTCGCTCACAAAAGCGGCATTGCTGGGCAAGGTGGCGTACTTTTCGGAGACGGATAAGGGGCTAATACTATGATGACTCATGACCACTGTTTTTTTGCCTAACTGCTTTGCCGTAATCAAAGCCTGCTTGAGCCAGTGCCGCTGTGTGGCATGTATCTGGATGGATACCTCTGGTGAAAACAGCTCGCTACCGGCATAGATTTGCTTATAATCACGCATAAAACGCTTCGCAATATCGACCGTTTCTTCAGTCGCCTGATACTGATAATCGGTCCAAAGCGTACAGCCTAAAATACGTACCTCGCCAATATCAAGGTGCTGACATTGCAGGATACGCACCCCTTGCTGACAGGTAGCATCATAGTTATCCCACGTCGCTAGCTTTTTATCAAAATACAGCACATCTTCATTAAAATACTCGTGATTACCCGCAATAGTAATGAGCGGTACTTGCAGCCGGTTGGCTTGCTCTTGCAGCCATGGCATGCCGATATCACTGTTCGCCGTGTCGCCGGCCACCAATACCACATCGGCATCAGTCTTAGGAATATGACCCATAGGATGCGACTGTCTGGCATAGCTATCAATATGTAGGTCACTTAAAATATGTAATTTCATACTGTCCAGTATTAACTATAATCAATGAGTGGATAAGCCGTTTTAGTGTAGCACTTATTTATAGCGGTTAAAAAATAAAAAAGACAACTATGACGTTGCCTTTTTTAACCGCTAGTTTAACTGTTTTTTTGCTCAACAAGCTAAAGGCTTATTCACCCCACTTTAATTTTAAAGACTCTGCATTATTTGCTGTAATTTAGCCACAGGGTCTGCTGCTTGGGTAATTGAGCGCCCGATAACCAAATAATCAGCGCCATCTTGCAGCGCTTGCTTGGGCGTACAGATACGCTGTTGGTCATCAGCATTATCTTCAGGTAAACGAATACCGGGGGTTATCAGCTTAAAATCAGCCCCACATAATGATTTAAGCATTTTCGCCTCTTGCGCTGAACACACCACCCCATCCAGACCCGCTTGCTGGCTCAACTGCGCCAATCGGCTCACTTGTCGCTCTAAGCCGTCCGTAACGCCCGTTTGCATCAAGGCTTGATTGTCCATAGACGTCAGCACAGTAACAGCAATGAGTAAGGTCTCAAAATGACCCTCTAATAAGCGTTGTTTGGCTAATGACATCGCCTCAAAGCCTGCGCTGGCATGAACGTTGACCATCCACACACCCATATCAGCCGCCGCTAATACCGCTTGTGCGGTGGTATTTGGGATATCATGAAACTTTAAATCCAAAAACACCTCAAATTGGCGCTGATGTAGCGCTTCAATAATCGCCGGTCCTGAACGCGTAAATAGCTCTTTACCTACTTTTAATCGGCATAATGTAGGGTCTAGATTATCAGCCAATGCCAGTGCCGCATGCATATTGTTGTTATCTAATGCCACAATGACGGGGGATATTATTGTGTTATTACTCATAGTGTCATCACTTATTCTTAAAATTATATGTCAAAACCCTAAAATAGTAGCTCTATACTATATTCACTAACGCTTACGCTTGGTCAGTATTGCTGATTCAGTGGTCTTATCTTGTAAAGTAACATCCTCATCAAGCTGACGTATCGGTACTGTGGTTGCACCCATAATCGCCTCTTCTACTGTCGGCGAATTGGCTTGTCGGTCAATCACTATATGAGCCTGCTCAACTTGCGCTTGCAGATTCTTATTGAGCTTTTGTAAGCGCGCGATCTCCCATTTATTTTGCAGCACGCGAAACAATAATAAGGCGATTAGAATGCCAATCACAATACCAAGGGTCAAACAAATAATGAGTAACAGCCCTAAGTTCATCGCAGGAGCTTGAGAAAATATTAAGTTTACCGCAATGTCAGTACTATTGGCTAAAACCAACCCTAACGCATAGGCAAAACTTAAGAATAATAGGACAAATAATATAAAGCGCATCATGCAATCACTCCCATTATCAGTATAAATAACCCTATATTAATAGAGAAGATAGTGATAAAGCATAGCGTCTAGTATTTTTAGACTTTATACCGCCACTTTATCGTTCACCGCTTCACGTAGTGCTTTACCAGGCTTAAAATGGGGAATCGCTTTAGCCGGTACTGGTACACTCTCGCCTGTTTTTGGATTACGCCCCATACGTGCACGACGGTGATGCAGACAAAAACTGCCAAAACCACGAACTTCAACCCGCCCATCATTGGCTAAGGTATCAACCATCAAGTTTAGTATTTCACGAACCGCATCATCAATGACCACTTCAGTCATAGTGTCACAGTTAGCACTCAAATTGTTAATAAAATCAGACTTATTAATTGTTTGCTGCATTGTTACGCTTGCCTTATTTATTTAATAGTTAATATATCCAAAAATACGAGCCAGTTGATCATTAATACCTATCTATTGCCACTCCCTTGATAGTAATGATGGCACTAAAACGTCATAAAAAATCGACTTTGCTTTTATAAAGTCCACAATAATTCAAGGACTTAGTGCCATTTTATATCTCATTATCTATAGTGGCAAATGATAGCCGAAATACTCATAAATAGAAATCATATTTTGCTTATTTACCTAAAAAACGCTTTTTAGCCTTAACTGCTCACAATCTCTTATTAACATTTAATCACAAAAAAAGCGACCGAAGTCGCTTTTTTATACTGTTTCTATTGAATCATAACTTAGCTAGCAGTTATCAGAGTGCGATTATTGCATTTGCTCTTTGATCAAGTCACCAATTGTTTTTGGCTGTGCATCAGTCGCTTGTGGCGCTGTGCTGCTGCTGCCTAAATCTTTAATCGCTTGACGCTCTTCAGCTTCGTCTTTTGATTTAATAGACAGGCTGATGTTACGTGATTTGCGATCAACACTGATGATTTTAGCTTCAACGTCATCACCAACGCTCAAATGCTTAGTCGCATCTTCAACGCGGTCACGTTGAATCTCAGAGGCACGTAAGTAAGCTTCAACTTCGTCAGCTAGCTCAATAGTAGCGCCTTTAGCATCAACTTCTTTCACTTTGCCGGTTACAATAGCGCCGCGATCGTTGTTAACTAGGTACTCATTGAATGGATCAGAGCTTAACTGCTTCACGCCTAGGCTGATACGATTGGCTTCTGCATCTACAGATAGAACCATCGCTTCTACGGTGTCGCCTTTATTGTAGTTACGAATCGCCTCTTCGCCAGTCTCATTCCAAGAGATATCAGACAAGTGAACTAAACCGTCGATACCGCCATCTAGACCGATAAAGATACCAAAGTCAGTGATTGACTTGATAGTGCCAGAGATTTTATCACCGCGCTCATGTTTCTTATCGAACTCATCCCATGGATTGGCGAGAGTCTGTTTGATACCTAAGCTGATACGACGACGCTCTTCATCAATATCAAGAATCATCACATTCACTTCATCGCCCACTTGTACAACTTTTGATGGGTGGATGTTTTTGTTGGTATGATCCATCTCTGATACGTGTACTAGACCTTCGATACCTTCAGAGATTTCAGCAAAACAGCCGTAATCAGTTAGGTTAGTCACGCGAGCTTTAACGATGCTACCGACTGGGTAAGTACCGCCAACGTTATCCCAAGGATCTGTACCTAATTGCTTCAGACCTAAGCTGACGCGATTGCGCTCACGGTCAAATTTAAGTACTTTAACTTTAAGGTCTTGACCCACTTCAACGACTTCTGATGGGTGCTTGATGCGGCGCCATGCCATATCAGTGATATGCAATAGACCATCGATACCGCCAAGGTCAACGAATGCACCGTAATCAGTTAGGTTCTTAACGATACCTTCGATTTCGATACCTTCTTCAAGCTTGTTCAATAGCTCTTCGCGCTCAGCTGAGTTTTCAG
>DAIPIF010000153.1:3334-5074 GCA_036770925.1 Psychrobacter sp. | reverse complement strand
ACCCGATTCAGACCATTTAGCGCCGCAACACGGTACGCCTCTGCCATCGTAGGGTAGTTAAAGGTAGTATTTACAAAATACTCAAGGGTGTTATTACACTTCATCACCGCCTGCCCGATATGAATAATCTCTGAGGCGTGGTTGCCATAGCAATGAATACCCAAAATCTCTAAGGTCTCGCGGTGGAATAATATTTTGAGTACCCCTGAGCGCTCACCGATAATCTGCGCGCGCGCCAAGTGCTTAAAAAACGCCTGACCGACTTCATAAGGGACTTTTTCATCGGTCAGCTCTTGCTCAGTTTTACCAATGCAAGAAATCTCCGGAATGGTATAAATCCCCGTCGGCACGCTAGAGACCGGCTCAGCATCACTCTCACCTACCATAAAGGCAGCGGCACAGCGCCCTTGGTCATAAGCCGCTGAGGCAAGTGACGGCCAGCCAATGACATCACCAGCGGCATAGATATTGTCCACCCCAGTGCAATACGTATCATCGACTTGCAGCTGACCACGGCTGTTGGCTTTGAGACCCACCGCTTCTAAATTTAAGCCTTCAGTATTACCTGAGCGTCCATTTGACCATAAAATCGCATCGGACTTGATTTTTTTACCACTTTTTAGATGCAAAATAACACAGTCATCATGCGTTTCTAAGTGGTCGATTTCCTCATTACTACGAATAAGCACGCCAAACTGTCTAAAGTCATGGGCAATCGCATCGCTGATTTCACTATCGAGATAGCTGAGCAGCTGATTTTGATTATTAATCAAATCCACTTTATAGCCAAGACCAGTAAAGATAGAGGCGTACTCACAACCAATCACGCCAGCACCATAAATGATGATTTTTTTGACCACATAATCCATTTGTAGGATTTTATCAGAATCAAAAACCCGCGGATGGTCAAAATCTAAGATATCAGGACGATACGGACGACTACCTACGGTGATAATGGCTTTATTAAAGGTAATGGTTTCAAAGACGTTTTCTTCGATTTCAACGCGCAACGTATGCGCATCTATAAAGCTTGCCCAACCATGAATGACTTCGATACGGTTACGCTCATAAAAACGGGTGTGGGTGCTCACTTGACTGCGGATGACTCGGCGCGCATTTGCCAGTACTTTATTAAGCGGTACTTGCTCATATTCAAGCGCTTTAGTAAACATCGGGTCACGGCGAAAGTTAATCAAGTTAAACACCGATTGACGCAGCGCTTTACTCGGAATCGTACCCACATGGGTCGAGTTGCCGCCAACTTGGTCACGCGGATCAATCACCGCCACTTTTTTACCCGCTTTCGTCAGCTTCATCGCTGCCGCTTCACCCGCAGGACCTGCACCTAACACTACCGCATCATAGACATATTCGTGCTTATCACTTTTGATACGCTGCGAGTCTTTGGTAAAGCCATTGGTTTTAATATTAATACGTTTATCATCTAGAGGATTGACCAAATCGGGATGGTGCATGATATCCTCGGTCACTTGCTCATGCGTCTGCTCAATTTGCTCTGCGTTGTCGCTACTTTTGGTTGGTTCAGGTGTCGTGACTGGTGCGCTACCGGACTCTTTATTAGAAACTTCAGTAGGCGTTTTTTTACTCGTGTCATTGGTAGTATCACCTTTACGTTTACTGACCATAGTGTCCTCTTTATTTATGCATTTAGGGTTGAATGAATAAGTTTAAGTTATAGTTGGTTATTATTATCAATAATACTGCAGTTTTTTATTAACC
>DAIPIF010000153.1:0-3324 GCA_036770925.1 Psychrobacter sp. | reverse complement strand
CGATACGGCGTTTCAGACCCGTCATCTGTAAGATACGGGTGGCAATCTCCTCAACCGACATCTCAGAGACATCAAGATTGGGAATACCTTGAGAGATATAGATACCTTGTATCGCGCGCTGCTCTTGTTGAACCTGCTGATAGCTAGAATAACGACTGCCGGCGCGGCGCTCTTGGCGAATTTTTACCAAACGATCGGTATCAATCATCAAGCCAAAGAGCTTATCTTTATGCTCACGCAGCGCTTTTGGTAACTGATTATCATACAAATCATCTTCGGTTAGCGGATAGTTTGCCGCGCGAATACCAAATTGGAGGGCTAAATAGAGCGAGGTTGGGGTTTTACCTGAGCGCGAGACCCCAATAAGTATAATATCTGCCGCACTATAATGACGCGTACGCGCCCCATCATCGTTATCTAAAGCAAAATGCACCGCATCGATACGCTCTTTATAGTTCTCAGAATCGACATTATCATGCGCATTGCCAGAGTGTCCATCAGGCTCAATGCCAATCTCTTCTGCGATACGCCCAATCAGTCCCTCATACATATCTAAATTACAGCTATGGGCTGAATTAATCTTTTCACGAATCTCAGGACTGACAATGGTATCGAACACTAACGGCAATAAACCATCCCGCTGATACGCCATATTTATTTGCGCAACTGCATCTTCAGCGCGCTCCAAGCTATCCACATAAGGCAGCACGCGGGTCTCAAAAGGCACTGAGGCAAATTGACTTAATATCGAACGCCCCAACGTTTCAGCAGTAATTGCCGTACCATCAGAGATAAAAAACGCACTTCTTATGGTTTGTGAGTTGTCTAAACTCAACGCATGACGATTTTGAATAGTGGTCTTATCTTGCTCAGAGGGGCTGTTTGCATACATAATTTAAAAACCTCGGTGGTCGCCGTCAACTGCCATTGATATAATCAAATGGCAGCGTAGCATAGATGTTAACAGGGTTAATTCACCTTTTATGCCCTGTATTATACTCACAATAGGTGTCTAATAGAAATCAATGTTCGCATAAGTCTGTCGCCGTCATCTTTGCGGCGGCGCTCATCACACCTTCGAGTCAGAGCTTGAGCGTTTTTTCCTAATATTTCGATAAAAAGGCTAAAGTGGCTATTATCTAAAATAAGCCAAAATCACCAATCGCCATTATTTTGACCAACAAATATCCATTTCTGCTATAATTTACCTGTTTTTGGCAAAAATTTTTACTTAAACCCTCGAAATTGTCAAAATATAGCGGTATAATCTACCGTTATAATCCTTACTAAATAACCTTATTTTCTGGAGTTATCATGGCAGACCAATCTACAGCACTTGTAATCAATCTAGATCAGTTAGGAAAAAACGACGTTGAGACTGTCGGTGGTAAAAACTCCTCACTGGGCGAGATGATCAGTCACCTATCTGATTTGGGCGTGAGCGTCCCCGGTGGCTTTGCAACAACCGCCAATGCGTTTAACCGTTTTTTAACTGAAACGGGCTTACTTGACAAAATCAATAACGAGCTTAATGAGCTGGATGTTAATGATGTCAATAAACTGGCGATTACCGGTAAAAAAATCCGTAACTGGATTATTGAGCAAGAGCTGCCAAGTGACCTTGAAGCCGATGTGCGTCAAGCATTTGCAGAGATGAGCGGCGGCGAAGATATCGCGGTTGCAGTACGCTCATCAGCCACTGCTGAAGATTTGCCAGATGCCTCGTTTGCAGGTCAGCAAGAAACCTACCTGAACATTCGCGGTATTGATAACGTCCTCATTGCGATTAAAGAAGTATTTTCATCCTTATATAATGACCGCGCCATCTCTTATCGCGTGCATCAAGGCTTTGAGCATGAAGGCGTTGCCCTATCTGCGGGTATTCAGCGCATGGTACGCTCAGAAACTGGCGCATCAGGCGTCATGTTCACTCTAGATACCGAAAGTGGCTTTGATGAAGTGGTCTTTATCACCTCAAGCTATGGCTTAGGTGAGATGCTAGTACAAGGCGCGGTCAACCCTGATGAGTTTTACCTATCAAAGAAGCTAATTGATAACGGTAAGCCTGCGGTTATCCGTCGCAACTTGGGCAGCAAGCACAAGAAAATGATTTATGGTGATGAAGGCAGCACCACTAAATCTGTCAGAATCGTTGATGTTGAAAAACAAGAGCGCATGCAGTTCTCATTATCGACCGATGAGCTGACAGAGCTTGCCAAACAAGCGATGACTATTGAGAAGCATTACGGTCAACCGATGGATATCGAATGGGCAAAAGATGGCGATAGCGGTGAGATTTTCATCGTCCAAGCCCGTCCTGAAACCGTTAAGAGCCGTCAAGACAGCAACGTCATGGAACGTTATGTCATCGACACCAAAGGCGCTAAAGTATTGTGCGAAGGTCGCTCAATCGGTCAACGTATCGGCGCAGGCAAAGTACGCATCATCAACAATCTTAGCGAGATGGACAAAGTACAAGACGGCGACGTACTCGTATCAGACATGACGGATCCGGATTGGGAACCCGTTATGAAGCGTGCGTCAGCTATCATCACTAACCGTGGTGGTCGTACCTGTCACGCGGCAATTATCGCCCGCGAGCTTGGTGTCCCTGCTATCGTCGGTTGTGGTAATGCCACTGAACTATTGGTTGATGGTCAAGATGTCACGGTTTCTTGTGCTGAAGGCGATACGGGCTTTATTTATGAGAGCCAAATTGACTTTGAAATCCAGACCAACTCCATTGAAACTATGCCTGAATTGGCATTCAAGATTATGATGAACGTCGGTAACCCAGACCGCGCTTTCTCATTTACCCAAATGCCTAATGAAGGTATCGGTCTTGCGCGTTTAGAGTTCATCATTAACCGTATGATTGGCGTGCATCCAAAAGCGCTACTCAACATGAACAGCTTACCGCGTGAAATTGCTCAAGCGATTAATGAGCGTATTGCCGGTTATGCCTCACCCGTTGATTTTTATGTCGATAAATTGGTTGAAGGTATCTCAACCTTAGCCGTTGCCTTTATGGATCAGCCGGTTATCGTGCGGATGTCTGATTTTAAATCGAACGAATATGCCAACCTTTTAGGCGGCAAATTATACGAGCCATCAGAAGAAAACCCAATGCTTGGTTTCCGTGGTGCCAGCCGCTACGTATCCGACAGCTTCCGTGATTGCTTTGAGCTTGAGTGTAAAGCGCTCAAACGTGTACGTGATGAGATGGGCTTGACTAACGTCGAGATTATGATTCCATTCGTACGTACCGTCGGCGAAGCAGCACAAGTGATTGAATTACTTGAGAAAAACGGCTTGAAGCGCGGC
>DAIPIF010000152.1:0-5159 GCA_036770925.1 Psychrobacter sp. | reverse complement strand
AGCATACGGCGTAGTGGCTCTGCTGCGCCCCATAATAACTGGTCGCCCACGGTAAACGCGCCTAAATACTCACCGCCCATATTGAGCTTACGCAAGCGCCCGAGTGCGACGGTTAACGTGCCAGTCACTGCCACTGGTGTTAAACGGTTGATAGTCGCCTCTTTGTCATCTTCGACCACATCTAACCACTGATTGCCGCTGTTTTTTAATGCCGCTTCAATGTCCTCTAAAGGAATGTCTTTTTTGAGCTTAATCGTTAAGCCTTGTGCATGACAACGCATCGCACCGATACGCACACACATGCCATCGATAGGAATGGTGTTGGCGGCGGAATTGCCTAGGATTTTATTGGTTTCGACACCGCCTTTCCACTCCTCTCTTGACTGCTTATTCTCCAGTTGCGAGTCGATATAAGGAATTAAGCTACCGGCTAATGGCACGCCAAAGTACTGCTTCGGAAAGTCCGCTGAGCGCTGAGTTTGAGCGATTTTTTTATCGATATCTAAGATAGCGCTGGCAGGGTCTGCCAACTCGTCCGCGACCGCGTCACGTAATACGCCCATGCCTTCGATAAGCTCGCGCATGTTATTAGCGCCTGAGCCACTGGCGGCTTGATAGGTCATGGCGCTGACCCACTCAACCCAGCCTCTATTAAACAGCTCACCGATTGCCATCAGCATCAGCGATACGGTGCAGTTGCCGCCGATAAAGTCTTTTTTACCATTTGCCAAAGCATCATCGATGACGGTGCGATTGACAGGGTCTAGGATGATGATACTATCCTGTTCCATCCGTAGTGTACTGGCGGCATCAATCCAGTAGCCATCCCAGCCGCTGTCGCGTAGGGGCTGATGTACCTTTTCGGTATAGTCGCCACCTTGACAGGTAATAATGGCATCACACGCGGCTAATGCTGCAATATCATGAGCGTCTTGCAGCTGGCTTGGGGCAACGCCTGCAAAGCTTGGCGCCGCGCCGCCAGCATTACTGGTTGAAAAAAATACTGGGGTCATCCCAGCAAAATCATTTTCATCCATCATACGCTGGATCAATACCGAGCCGACCATGCCGCGCCAGCCTACTAAGCCTACTGTTAAATTGCTCATGAAGCGTTATCCTTTTTCATCATTCTGTGTGGCGATATTTGAGAGAGTGTTTATTTGTGACGATGTCAACCAATAACAATGCCGTGAATGCACACAAAAAGCAAGGCGTTTTACTCAATTATCAGGATTTTTTTATGGCATATTGCAAGCTAAGCAGTAGGCGATAGCGGCTTGAGGTGCTAAAGTACGATTAATGAAAAGTTGGGCTAATAATCAGCATGGCAACGAGCATGAGCATTAACAAGTATGAATATTGATGTCATCATGCGCTTAATAATAGGCTAATTCACCTTATGGATGTCTCTATATTATATTATGGTGTGCAGCTACTGGCAGGACTGATCGTCTTTGTCACCGCTTGGGGTTGGTTGCCGCTGGATCACTGGTGGGTGCGCGGCGTTGAGTTTCCACGCATCCAAATTATGGTGCTCGGCATAGTGGCATGGATTGCTATGCTGCTGTTTTGGTCACAATGGCACTGGGCGCAGTGGCTATTATTTATAATGCTTAGCCTAGCGGTCGCTTTTCAGCTGCGTATGGTGTTGCCTTATACAAGGCTTTGGAAAAAGGAAGTACAAAGCGCCAAAGTAAGCCCCGAAGCCCGCGCTCACCAGCTAAAAATCATGGTATCCAACGTCCTAACCTCTAATGACGACTATCAAAAATTGCTGGATTTGGTGCAGCAACAGCAGCCTGATATTTTAATCACCCTTGAGACCGATATAGAATGGCAACAGGCTTTAAGTATCCTTGAGCCTGAGTATCCTTATACAGTTAAAGTACCGCTAGATAATCTATATGGCATGCACCTGTACTCTAAGCTTGAGCTGATAGACCCTGAAGTTAAATACCTAATGATTGACGATATTCCCTCCATTCATACCCAACTGCGCCTGCAAAGTGGACGGATTATTTGGCTGTATTGTCTGCATCCTATGCCGCCAAGTCCCACCGAGGCGGACAAATCAACCACTCGCGATGCTGAATTGTTGATGGTAGGACGCCATATTAAAGACCATAAGCAAACCGCGATATTAGCGGGCGACTTAAATGATGTGGCATGGTCAAAGACCACGCGCCGTTTTCAGCGTATCTCAGGGCTACTTGATCCGCGTATCGGACGTCATTTTATTAATACCTTTCATGTGAATTATCCATTTTTGCGTTGGGCGCTCGATCACATTTTTCATAGCGCCTGCTTTACCGTCGTTGATATTCAACGTATGCCGTCTATCGGCTCTGACCATTTCCCCGTATTGACCACGCTACAATATGAGCCTGAAGTCGCCCAAAAGCAGGAAGAAAACGCACCGACGGCAGAAGCTGAAGATATTACAGAAACTGAAAATAAAATAAAAGCAGGGAAAAAAGAGGGGCGCAAAGTCTCAAAAGAGCATGCAGAGGATAAGCAAGAGTAGTGTTAGGTTTAGCTGTGCTATAAAGGCTATTCATATTTTGTAAGCAAATGCTTACAGCAAATAGGGTTTTTAGCCTCTAGCTGGCAGCTGCTGATTGGCATACAATAGCATCATCAACACAAGGATAAGCACGGATGCAGTGTTGAGATAGTAAATGATAGACGCAGGTCAGCCCACTGTTATATGATTTATTATTCATGACTTAGGATGAGTCAACAGGGAAGAAACTATAATAATAATATGAAATGCTAAAAACCCGAACCCATTGCCCTAGGTTCGGGTTTTTTCTTGTGTACGATTTTTATTTTAAAGCTTAAGTATTAAAAGCTTAAGTATTAAAAGCTTAAGTATTTAGTATTTAAAATTTGCCATTTAATGTCAATAATTTGCCCCAAAAAAGGACATACGTTTTTCGTATGTCCTTGATAATAGACAACTAATGAATAAAAAAGGCGTTATTTGAGCACTTGAATATAACTACTGGCGCGTAGTTCTTGTAGCCAGTCCTCGCGAGCTTGCGGCGCTAGGCGTTGATACAGCGCTTGGCGTGCCAAATCACGGCGGTATTGTTCACTGGCATCATAATCACGTTTGCCATCGACTTTTAGGATATGCCAGCCGAACTGGGTCTTAAAAGGGGCAGAATAGTCGCCCACAGTGGTATTTTTCATCGTGGCTTCAAACGCTGCAATCATATCATTTTCGCTGACCCATTCCAGACTACCGCCGCGCCCTGCTGAACCGGGGTCATCTGAATAAGTGGCGGCTAAGGCTGCAAAATCAGCCCCTTGACGCAGCTGGCTGTATAAGTCATTGATTTTTTGTTCAGCCAAGGCGTCCGTTTGTAGCTCATCAATTTTGATTAAGATGTGACGGGTATTCCACTGCGGTATAATTACGGTATCGCTCGATTTTTTATTTGCAAGCTTGATGATATCTATACCTTCAGGGGTGATAAGGGGGGCGCTGACTTCCCCTACTTTTAGCTTGGTAATTTCACTAGAGAGCTGAGTCGGTAAGGCGGCGGCTCGATGGAAACCCATGTCTCCGCCCTGAAGAGGAATCGGGTATTTACCTTGACTGGCGGTTACGGCGGCTTCGACATCGGCATCTGCCACTTGTAAGCGTTTGCGTAAGTTTTGTGCCACCACCAGTGCCTCATTGCGTTGGGCATCTGATAATCGACTGTAGTCATCGATATATGGCACACGGATATGGATGGTTTGGTATTCGCTTTGGTTGAGGCGTTTGGCTTCAGGGGAGGCTAAAAACGCATCAATATCTTGTTCACTAATGCGCACCCGATTGGCGATTTGGCGCTGTTGTAAGGATTGAATGGCAGTATCTTCAATCAATTGCGCACGCAAATTGGCATAGCTACCGGCTTGAGTGCTATCTAGGCGCTGCTGTAGTGCGGCGATGCTCTCTAAGCCTTCCGCTTGGGCGATTTGTGCTAAGCGTTGATTGATAGCCGCCTCGTCAGGTTTGAGTCCGACACGATTGATTAAGGACAGTTGCAGCTCCCGTAATATAAGAGCGTTTAACACCTCTGATTGTAACTGTGGCGAGTTGGCAATCGGCTCACCTGCGGCTTGCGCGCGCGCTTGAGTTTGCGCTACGGCGTCCATCAAATCACTTTTTAAGATTGCATTGTCATTGACGAGGGCTAAGATACCATTAGTACTATTAGCGGGCGTGAGGCGCGGGGTCGCTTGAGTGGCGATAGTATCCGCTTTATTGGTAGCGTTGGTAGCGACTTTAGCAGCTTTAACCGTCGCTGCTTGGGCGCTGACGCTTAGCATCATAACAGCGCTCATAGCAAATAGCACGGCGTGGCTCGTTTGGCGTAAAGAAAAAAATCTCATGATGCTCCTCATCAATGTCATCGCATCGGATGGTTGTTAAGCGACTGTATAGGGTGTAGTGTTGATTAATCGATAATTATTAAATAGCAGTATCACGCGCAATTTGCTGCGCTGCCTTGACTGGCGGCAGCTGAGCAAAATCGCTTTATAGCATTAGTCTTTCCACGATTTCTGTACGGGCTCAAACCCAAGGACTTTATCAGATAGTAGGCGCGTCAGACGACTACTGCCACTGCCTAGTCCATTCAGTCTAATCTCTGCCATAATCGCTTGAGTGGGCTTATCATTGATATTGAGGTCATTATAATAACGCCGACCATAAACGGCAAAACCCAAACAGCAGTCCTCATAATCAATGCCCACTAGCGTATCAAGGGTTTTATTACGCTCATAGTCATACTGTCCTTGCGCCAGTACACGCCAATTATTATTCATAGGGAAAATCGCCGAAGCCGTAAAAGCCGATAAAGGCAGCTGATTGCTATTGGCATCGCGCTGACGTTTGACAAAGCCGACGTTAAATAAGCTGTTGTCTGAGGGCTGATAACGCAGCTCAGTAGTAATAAAGTTTAAATCATAATTGCTGGTGAGCGCGCCGCTGATATCGACCCACACATTATTATACGGCTGAGCGCTGGCATCCCACACCATCCCTGAGGACGAGGTGCTAAATACTGGCTGTTGGTTCTCTAACGTCACCCGTCCATCATCGATGTAAAACTGCTCTGCAATGCTACCATCAAAACGTGTCACGCCCGTTGCATCGATGT
>DAIPIF010000151.1:0-5161 GCA_036770925.1 Psychrobacter sp. | reverse complement strand
AATGAACGGTGGCATTGATTTTAGCAAGCTCACTCTCTAATGTCTCACGCAAATGCATATTGGCACTGACGCCACCGGCAATCACTAATCGGCTCATCCCCACTTGCTTGAGTGCTTTCACACATTTTTTTACTAAGGTATCGACCATCGCATGTTGGAAGCTTGCGGCGATATCCGCGCGAACTTGTGCATTACCGTCAGCGCCATTACCAGAACCGCCCGAATAAGGCGTATCTTTAATCAGATTATGCACCGCCGTTTTCATCCCACTAAAAGAAAAATCTAAACCGCGATGCAGCATCGGGCGCGGTAGGGCGTACGCATTTGGATTGCCGGTTTCCGCTAATTTGGCAATATTAGGACCGCCGGGGTATGGCAGACCAAGCATTTTTGCCGCTTTATCAAAGCACTCCCCTGCCGCATCATCGATGGATTCGCCGAGGATTTCATATTGCCCGATACCATAGGCGGCAATCAATAGGGTGTGACCACCTGAGACTAACAAAGACACAAAGGGAAAAGCGGGCGGGTTTGCGCCCATCAGCGGTGCAAGCAAATGTCCCTCCATATGGTGAATACCTATCGCCGGAATATCCAGCCCATAAGCCAAGCTGCGCCCAAATAATGCCCCCGTCATCAGCGCGCCAATCAGCCCCGGACCTTTGGTATAAGCGATGGCATCAATCTCGTCTTTACGCATATCACACTGCTCTAATAGCTCATGCAATAGCGGCACTAATTTACGAATATGGTCACGACTGGCAAGCTCCGGCACCACTCCGCCATACAGCGCGTGGAGCTCAATTTGCGAATACAGCACTTGTCCGACCAGTCCTTTATTATCATTATCAATCTGCTCACTATCAAAAATTGCCAGACCCGTCTCATCACAAGAGGTCTCAAGTCCCAATACTTTCATATAGTTGCCTTTATGTCATTGTTTACAGCGCTGTACTTTTTTATCCGTGCGAGCAGCTAAGCTATGTTTGCAAGCCGTTAGCTGTCAGCGCTTTTGCATAAAAAAGCCGCCATTGCGACTTACAATGACGACCGGTTTGCCAAATTTCAATAGCCAAGCGCGGATACTACAAGCAAGGATAAAGGATAGCGGCAATATTATGGGCTCACGAGCTCTAGCATAGCTTTAGCGTAGTACACCACTCTACTATCAGCTCACTATAAACTAACTGGCAGCATTGACCATATATTCAACAGCGGCACGAACTTGTTCTTCGCTGATACCATTGACTGCTTGGGCAGGCATTTGATTAAAGCCTTTTGCTGAGTGCAACGTCAAGGTATCTAAGCCTTGCGTGATACGCGGTGCCCAAGCGGCAGCATCACCAAATTTAGGTGAATTTAGCAGACCATTGGCATGACAAGCGGTACAAGCATTATTGTACAATTCTTCGCCCGCATTTGCTGATAGCGCATCGCTTGAGGCGCTCACTTCAACGGCTTCAGCTTCATTAGTACTCTCACTCGCCGCTGCCACGTCTGCTACAGGTGCTGCGGTTTCGATGACCATTGGCGCGGTTTGGGCAAAGCCAAAGTCTTCAGCTTCAGGTGCTTTTTCGCGCGCGGCGGCAGCAGCAGCATCCACACGATCGACTGCCTGTACTTTTTCTGAATTACCACTACAAGCGCTAACGCTAACACCCAAGCTGACAACCAGCGCTGCCCACAATGCGGTGTTTAGTTTTGTCTTTCTCATCCAAATACCCTCAATAAAATTGACATACAGGCGTGAAAGCGCCTATTGTTTTGTACTGATAATCATAGCATAATCTAAAGCCAAACCGTTATAGACAGTCAGGGTTTTTATCCACTTTTTATGACTGCATCGCCCGTCCTGATGTCTGTGAAACCCTACAAAAAAGCGCTTATCTGACAGATTTTTGCAGTGTTGCTACTAAAATAGTCGCCAATGTCAGGGATTAACTGGCGTTATCAAAGCAAAGATAACCTCAAAGGCGTTGACTTTACTAGCAATTTTAGTTAAAATACTCGCCCTTGTGCTTATGCGCAAGATTATCCTAGTTTGAGCTGATGCGGACAATTTTGAGATATTGTCGCTAAATACTAATACACAGCCAAACTAATGCCTATATATATCTCATCCTCATAAGGAGTCTTCATGCCTGCAGTTAAGGTTAAAGAGAACGAACCCGTTGATATCGCTATCCGTCGTTTTAAACGTGCTTGCGAAAAAGCTGGCGTATTGTCAGACGTACGTAAGCGTGAGTTTTATGAAAAACCAACGCAAGAGCGTAAGCGCAAAAAAGCGGCTGCCGTGAAGCGTTATAAGAAAAAGCTGCAACGTGATACTATCCGTACCACGCGTATGTACTAATTCACGCCTATGCTCTAACGATAATTTAGCTGCATTTAGCTATATTATCAACCGTTAGACCCAAGCTTGAAGTAAACGCCACTTTTATCTACTGATATTAGTGGCGTTTTTTATGCTACACTTTTTAGGCAGCCGCTTTTTAAATATCAGCGATTTATTTTTATCTAATAACAATAGCATTCTAAAAAATTCTAAAAATTAATAAATCAGGAATTATGACGATGAGTGAACTCAAACAAACCCTAGCAGATAGTATCAAAACCTCGATGAAAGCCCGTGAGCTTGAGCGCGTCAAAGTTTTGCGTAACGTACAAGCGGTCATCAAGCAAATCGAGATTGACCGCCGTGTCGAGCTTGATGACGCAGAAGTGTTGGATATCCTGCAAAAACAGCTCAAACAGCGCCATGAATCACTGACTATCTTCACTGATAATGGTCGTGAGGATTTAGCCAATAAAGAGCAGTTTGAAATTGATATTATCAATGGTTTTATGCCCAAACAAATGGACGATGCTGAAGTTGCCGCACTGGTCAATAGCGAAATCAAAGCCCAAGGTGCAACCTCGATGCGTGATATGGGCGGCGTGATGGGCGTACTCAAAACCAAAACTGCCGGACGCGCTGACCCTGCGGTTATCTCAAAACTGGTAAAAGAGGCGCTGCAAGGTTAGAGCAGCGCTTAAGGCTTATAGTCTTTGGCGGTTTTTACATTTTTAATCTCAGCCATGATATTGGCAAGTAAAGGTCGGGCACTATTTGCTTGCGCGGTGGTTTGCATCTGCTCAGTCAATTGCTTGGCTTGGGTCAATGAGGTCAGCGCGCTGTCATAACGCCCATTCCACAGCTGGTCATGGCTGCGATAGCGCAGTCCATTAATGGTGGCAATAGCGGCAAGCGTCGATGAGGTGGTGGTTTTGGCAATTTTTTCATTCGCCAGCTGCAAGCTTTGCCACGCGTAGCGGTCACTGGGCTGCTGCTGAGTTAAGGGTTTTAAGATAGCTTGAGCTTGGGTGGGATTGCCACTATTGGTCAGCGCTTCTGCCAAATATAGGCGCAAATCACGGCGTTCAGGATACAGGCGCTGCTGCCGCTCAAGCACGCTCGCCGCTTGTGTCCAGTCGCCTTGCTCACTGAGCACATGGCTATGAGTGATGGATAATAGCGGCTCTAACGCTTGCCGCTGCAGCTCTGGCAGCGCTGACAGCTCACTCATAATCTTATTTGCCTCCGCAAAGCGTTGCTGCTCACCATACCAGTGCATCAGCGCCAGTTTAGCGCCCACGCTATTATTCGCCGCAGCGATTAAGGCGGTTTGGGTGACATGCTGACCGGTGGTTTGCACCCGCCAATACAACAAATCAAATAAGGCTTGGTGGCGCTGCTGCTGATTCAGCGATAACGTCGGATAGCGCTGCGCACGACTTTGCGATTCACTCAGACGCTCAGTGCTAAGCGGATGCGAGCGCACAAAACTGGGTAGATAACGATTTTCAATTTGATTGAGTTGGCTTTGCTGATTCATCGTTGCAAAAAACCGTGGCATGGCTCTGGGGTCATAATTGGCTTGGTTCATAATTTGCATCCCCACCCGATCCGCCTCGCGCTCATTGCTGCGGCTAAACGCCATGCTGTTATTCATCGCGGCAGTCTGAGAACCCATCATCACCGCCGCTGCGGCATCACCATCGACGGCGGAGGCGGCAATAGCGGCGAGCATCCCGCCTAATTGTAGCAGCATGGCCTTTTTGCGCGCATCAGCGCCATGCTCAAAATGGCGTTGGCTGATATGCGCCACTTCATGTGCCACCACACTTGCCAGCTCATCCATACTGCTTGCCGCGAGTATGGTGCCAGTATTGATACCGATAACCCCGCCTGGTGCGGCAAAAGCATTAATACTGGGATTGTCGATAATGACTACGGCTAAAGGCGCTTGCTGACGGGCTTGGGCATTGAGTCGCCACACCATATCTTTTACCGTCTCTTGAATCCAAGGGTCATGCTCCATTTTGGCTTGACCATTGATTCTTTGTAGCGACCACTCGCCTATTATTCTGTTTTGATATTGCTCATCAAAGCTTAGCCCCTCACCACGTAGATTAGGTAGTGCTAGCTCATCGGTGGACGGCTGCCAATTATTGATAAGGCGGCTATCAACAGCCGCGGCTTGGGCTTGTCCGCCGATACTGCCCATCAGCGCACTCAATATTACCCCGCTGGCATAACGATTTAATGCGTTCAAATATCCATCCTATGAGTTAGTGACCTTTTAAGGCGTATCTTTTTGATAATACGAGTTTGTCGTAGAGAGGTCAATTTTTGCCTGTACTTCGCTACCAATATCTAGCGCGGCGTCACTTTTGTGCAACATAGCGCCTCCTGTAGCAGTCGTTTAAAAGCACCATAAACCTCTAAAAAGGATGATTAATAATGCTCATCATGGGGTTTAGAGTGACGCTCACAAACCGCTGCAATCGCCTTGCTATGATTTGCTATAATAAGCTTTGCAAAAGGGTTTGCTAACATCAACCCATCAAAGACCCATAACACTTTAAGTGCTGATATAAGCCCAAATGTTACCACTGAGCGCTGCCACAACTTACCCTAAAACGTAATGATATATTGAGGTTTATTTATGTCTGCTGACGATATCTTGAACACCGCTCCTTATCACATACGCCTAGATGAGACGCTCTCGGACGCTAAGCAAGCGCAGATAACTGACTTGCTAGCGCTATTACCTGCCGCCTGTATGGATAGTATGGAGCCAAATCATAGGCAGGGTTTGCTGATTAAAAATATCGTCGA
>DAIPIF010000150.1:0-5189 GCA_036770925.1 Psychrobacter sp. | reverse complement strand
TTGATAGCGCTTTTAATAATGCTTTTAAGAGCACTCATGATAGCAACAGTGATAAAAATCAAGTGGTATTTAATAAAAGTAATCGCGCAAAAATCAATGTCGCCTAAACCAATATTACCTAAATTAATATCGTCTAAATAACCCACACCTTAAAAGCTTGTGGCGGTGCTAAAACTAAAAGCTGCACCGTCACTCCAGCTTTTAGGCATGAATATGCTACAATCGCCGGCTTGTTCAGATTGCTGCGAGCCTGCCCTTATGCAAAGCCTTATTACCCTTGTTTTGGTACTTATGCCGATGTTTATTGGCTTTGCCATTCCTGCTAATCGTCGGATGACCTTGCTTGCTGATAAAGGCTTGTCCTATTTGGTTTTTATTATCCTAACCCTGATTGGCATTGAGCTGTCACAAGTTGAGGGGCTCGGCAGCCAAATAGGCGAGATTGCGCTGTATGTCACTATTTTATCGATAGTGACGATTGGCTCAGGCTTAGTGGGACTGATGCTGTTTGATTATGTGCGTCCGTGGCAAAGCCAAAAAACAGCCGCTAAGGCGCAGCAACATCAAGTCAGTATTCGTGGCAGTTTGGCGCAATTGAGCTGCGTAGTGATGGGCATGGTTATTGGTTATTTTTTGCCAACAGCTTATCTGCCACCTGAAAACAGCATGACTATCTTGCTAATGATATTAATCTTGTTAGTCGGTATTGGGCTCAAAGGTTCTGGCATTACGCTGAGACAAGTGCTGCTCAATAAGCGCGGGGTGCAGATGAGTGTTATCTTCACCTTATCGGTACTCGTTGGCGGGCTGATTTTTGCGCTACTATTCACTGAGGTCTCATGGAGCAAAGGCTTAGCGCTAGCATCAGGGTTTGGTTGGTATTCGCTATCGGCTATCGTGATGACCGATGCGTATGGGGCGATTTGGGGCAGTGTCGCATTATTCAACGACTTGATACGGGAATTTTTTGCGCTGATATTTATCCCTGTATTTATGCGTAAATACCCCTCGGCGGCAGTCGGACTTGGTGGCGCGACGAGCCTCGACTTTACCCTACCTATTATTCAGCAATCAGGCGGTTTAAAGGTAGTGCCGCTCGCGATTAGCTTTGGTTTTATTATTAATATTGTCTCGCCGGTGTTGATGGTGGTGTTTTCGGCGTTGGGATAGTGAGCTGCCTATTGAGCTGCCTATAAAGACGATTAAGCCATCGGCAAATCCCTATCCACCTGACAAGCGCCATCATGCCACTTTACGAACTCATCAATAGCGGCTGGCACAGGTTGACTATTGCTAACGTCTGCTCCATCAAAGCTCGCTATATAACGGCAAGCGCGATAGCCTTTGGCAAAGGTATCATAATCAGCAAGCCACTGCTCTCTTGCCGCAAGCTCTATATGACGTGGCTCATTTTCTTCAGCATCGATATCTTGATTAGGAAGTGACCAAAAATCCTTGGTAGGAATATCTTTAGCCAATATATTTTGCTCAGTGACCTCACGCATACGCCACGGTTTAGCGGTTAAGCGCGCCCGAAAGCATTGCTGCAATTGGCAAAGGCGTACATAATTGGTATCGGCATAAAAATAGGCAAACCACTCATTGACCACCTCATCACTGGGCAAAATCGTCGCGTGAGTGGCGATAATACGAAAACCTGCAGGGGTTTCATATAACCGAAAACTCTCGTTTGGATAATGCACAAGACGTTTTTGGATTAAGTCGGTCATAAACGGCAGTAATGAAGCCAAATTATCAGCTGACTTTTGCCGATGGGCTTGCTCTTGTTTACTGGCTTTTTGCCATAAAAAAGCCGTTGCTCCAATCATCACCACAATCAGCCACAGCCATGACCAGCCTTGTAATGCAATGATACTGGCAAGCAATACGGAGACGATAATAAAGCCGCCTATCTGACGTTTGGTAGTAGAGGATTGGGGCTGATTCTCTGTATTGGTAATGCTCATAAGCCCCATAAAACCTTGGCGCTGATACTCATCAGGATACAGATGAGGTAGCAGTTCCGCGTTATCGACATCAATAATAGCGATATTATCGACATTCGCCACTTGTGCGCCATAGCCGTTACGAGTCACGATGAGCTGGGTGCTGGCTAAGTGGTCTGTGGTAAAGGTTTGCTCAAAGACGATTTGCTCACGGATGGGAATGCCACTGCTTTCATTATAGTCATCTTTGCGCTCACGGCGCACGATATCCGCGCCAGCCAGCCAACGCTGATGCGCCTCCATTACTCGTGCTTTTGCATGGTGAAAAGCATCATCTATGCTGCTATCTGACCAGCCATAGCGCTTGATAGTGGCTTGTTTGGGCAGATTATCGGCAGTGGCAGGCGACTTAAAGCGCTGTTTATAGTGCGCCCAGTATTTGGGTATGAGCATGGATTTTGCCTTTTTGAGCTTTTATATTTTATAAGTGAGCTTTTGAGTATCTGATATCACAATCATTTTATTATTGACCAGCTGTTTAATCAGATTATCAATTACTTTGGGGTCATCATTGCGCAGATGGCTTTTAAGATAATTGCTTAAACTTATTTTTTTGGCGGGTCGAGCGCTGATAGGACGACTTTGTATTGAGGCAATTGCGCGCTGATATATGGTAGCAATAGGTTTACTTTTATTACTATCCGTTGCTGGTTTTTTATTAGTATTTACGGTGATATCAGTCAATGTTCGATAACAGATGCTTTGATTGTCTTGCTTTATTAAGCCTTGAGTTTTTAACCACTGTATGACTAATTTAACTTGTGCCTCATCATTTGCTTGGCGATAACTGGCAAGCTTTTGTTCAATAACGTTATGTAGCCCATCTACCGTTTTGGCTTTACTAAGTAAAACCTTTTGGGTCACTAAATCTAGGATACCTTGAGCATCTACTTTATAACTTAGTTTTTCATTTTTTTCATCAAGAGTAATAAGCCCTGCTTTGGTAAACTTTTCAAAAACTTGTTCAAAAATATAATCTTGCTCACAATGATTTAGGCTGTTTAATACGCTCACTGGAACGTACTTTTGCATCCAATATAATAAATTAGATTTATAGTTTGGCAAAAAAACCTTACGATTGACGATATTATCAAAAACGAAGATATAGCAATCATGTATCAGCGCTTTAGGTATCTTATCGGCGATAGATTGAGCGGGCGGGCTTGCTTTTTCCAGCACTTCATAAATGCCGTTATGACATGATTTGCTTTGATTATCCTCGATTATAGCTTTGCTGGTTTCGATAATAATTTGGCTTTTCTCTATGAGTGGCGCAGTAATACTAGCCATAATTTCTAATTCATAATCCAAATTGAGCTGATTGGTATCTGCTAAGCGCACGATATCCAAGCCCTCATAGACAGTATTTAAATGCTCAACCAACACATCATAACCACTGTCTCTGGCTAAAATATAAATATTAGCTTGCGGGTCTCTTTCAAATATTTTACCCAAATAAAAAGACAGATAAAAATCCAGCGCATTTTTACCGGCGTGTTGCATCTTGATGATATGCACATTTTTATTATCAAACTTGAGCAGCGTTTCAACCAATTCAAGCGGTAAGTTTTTTTGTTGATTGATGCCCAAAAACAGCCACACATGACAGGCATCTGTGCCTATACCCTCAAAGTTTTTGGGCTGAATATTTTCATAATCAATTAAAATATGCTTCATTAAAATAGTCTTATTATCTAGTGACAGTGGCGAATGAAACCGCTAAACCCCACTTGCCTGCCGAGCAAACAGCCGCATCAACGGTTTAATTTTACTCACCCGATACATACCCTCATTACGAATCATTTGAATGGGACGCCATTGTGCCAAATCCCCTGCAAATAACCAATTAAGCGCCGAAAAACTATGCATCATCAAAGTGTTATGCGGACGACGCAAGCGCTCATAAGTATGCAGAGTTTGCTTACTACCCCAAAGCGTGCCGCTACTGCGCTCAAAATCATGCAGCAACTGCTCACACAATACTTTTACATCGAGCATACCCAAATTCAAGCCTTGTCCTGCCAGCGGATGCACGCCATGTGCCGCGTCGCCAATCAATACCAAATTATCAGCGACATAGCTTTTGGCATGTTGCGCTGCTAACGGAAAGCTGGCGATGGATTCAATATGCTGAATGTCGCCCAGCTCATAAGTGCTGGCGTAAGCAAGCTTATCAGCGATAAAACGCGGCGCTTCTTCTAATAGCGCCAAGGCTTGATTGCGCGGTAATGTCCACACTACTGATTGCCAATGTTGCGGATTGTCTTTGTCCTCATCGGTGATATCTGCCAGTGGTAATAACGCCAAAGTACCGGTCGGCAGCATGGCTTGACGAGCAGTGGCACAGTGCGGCTTGGCAGTCTGAATGGCGCAGCAAATGGCAGTCTGCTTATAATCCAGTTTCCTTAATTCAATCCCTGCTTGCTGGCGGACAAACGAGCCACGACCATCTGCACCCACAAGTAGCCCTGCCTCAATGACCTTGCCATCATCCAAAGTCACCCTATAGCCTTGCTCTGACCCTAGCCAGTCCATTTGTACTACTTTTTGTCCCGCGATAACGGTCAGATAACGACTGACATCAGTGGCAGATAAGCACTGCCATAACGCCTGTTCAATCACTAAAGGCTCAACCATACTGCCTAGTATTTCAGGCTCGCTGCTGTCTTGCTCGCTACTGCTTGGATGACTGCTATCTTCGCCAAATAACAGCTCGCCGATACCATTCAATTGCCAAACCTGCATTTGTGAATAATCCGCTTTACGCTTCGATTCTGCAATTTTTTGCCATGCACCGACCTCTTTAAGTAAATGAATACTAGCAAGGCTCAAAGCAAACACCCTTGCATCACGCTGATTAAGCAGCGCTTGCCAATCAGCGGCATCACGTTTAGGCGCGGCATCAATTAAGGTCACTGGGCGCTGCGCTTTTGCCAGTTTTAAGGCTAAGGTTGCACCAACGATACCGCCACCAATAATAAGGGTATGGTTATTTTTCATAGGATAAGTCTCGATATAAAATTTTGGAGATAATCGATTTAATTTAACAATATTGGCGAGCAACTGCTATAAAACTATGATTTTAAGCCCATCGCATAATGGGCGACCAACGGCTTGATATTGGGCAATTTATCAAAGGCAACCAATGCCACATTACGCGCCAGCTTGATGGCAGGGTTGGGG
>DAIPIF010000149.1:0-5202 GCA_036770925.1 Psychrobacter sp. | reverse complement strand
GAGGTTATGCAAGCCGCTTTTGATGCCGGCGCTGATATTTGGAATGATGTACGGGCGCTCAAACGTGATGGCGCAGCAGCAATGGCAGCCAAGCTGGATATACCAGTTATGCTGATGCATATGCGCGGTGAGCCTACGACGATGAATGATTTGGCGCACTATGACAATGTAGTCCGCGAGGTTAGCACAGAATTAAGCGCTCGTATCGATGAGGTTTTAGCACAAGGGGTCAAGCGTGATAAGATTATTATCGACCCCGGTTTTGGTTTTGCCAAAAACTATGAGCACCACTGTGCGCTCTTGAGCGCGCTTAATAAATTGCAAGCGCTTGGGTTGCCTATGATGTTTGGTATCTCGCGCAAACGCTTTTTGGCAGAGGTTTTGGCTAAAAGCGCTGTTGACAAGGTGGCGCAAACGCTAGCTGTAGAGCGTGATGCTATTGGCACTGCCGCAGGGCTATTTGCCTTGCAACAAGGCGCGAGTATCATTCGCACTCATAATGTGGCGATGATGCAGCAAGCGCTAGCACTTTGGCAGCAGCTATCGGTGTATAATCCAGCCGATGTATAATTGAAGCTAAGACTCATTAAAGCTCAGCACTTTTCTGTTCTGTTTTTATTCCCCTGTAAACTTATAGAGATACTGTTATGACCACGACTGTGCAACCAGAAGCAACTAACGAGCAGCGCCGTATTATTTATCAAGCGCGCCGCGGTCTCAAGGAGTTAGATTTTTATCTTGAGCCTTATGTTAAAGAGCTCTACCTAGTGGCACCTGCTGATGAACAGCACACCTTTGCAGAAATGCTGACTCATGAAGACCCTGATTTATTAGATTATTTTACCAATCAAAGCCAACCAGAGAACCCTAAAATATGGGATTTGGTCAATAAAATAAAAACCTGGCGTCACTCCAAGCCGCTGTAGTCTAAACCCTCAACAACCTAAACCCTTAACAACCGCATTATTTGGGCGGTTATATAGCCGCTTTGAAGAGACGAAAACAGGGATAAGTGGATGTCGTTGCGTATTGATGCGCCTATTCAGCCGACCAGCCGTTTGCGTCTGCTGCTGTATATTATATTGACCCTAGCGCTGATACTATTGGCATGGCAGGCGACTTTATTATTATGGCAATACCTGATGATATTGATAGTCTATGCCGCTGTCGTCTGCTATGTGGCGCTATCACAACCTATCTTACTACATATCAGCCAGCCACCGGTTAGCTTGCGCGTGGATCAAGGGTGGCAATTATTGATGCGTACGGCTCGCGGTGATGCCTTGTGGCAAGCTAAATTACTAAAGGTTCATCGTTATCAGCTATTGATGCATTTTGAATTTATGGTGCTTGAGCCTTATCAAAAACCACTCTCGGTCAGTGTATTTCGCGATCAGATGAGCCGTGAGCACTGGCGAGAGCTGAATATTTTAGCCACCGTTTTTTAATGCCTAAAAGCGTAAACGCTACAAGCGCTAACAAAACAGTACTGCTGCCAACAAAACGGATTTGCTATATTGAACGTCAATAACGCTCTAATAAATACTTAAAAACCCTATAATAAAAGGATATAGTGATGAGCTTACTCGGAAATTTAGTGACTCAAATTGCCAAGAGTGCGATGGATCCCAACGATGCCCAGCAGAACCCAGTCAATCAGCGTGTGACGCCGCGCCAAACGGGCGGTTTAGGTGATATCTTAGGCAGTGTGTTAGGTGGCAGCCGCTCGCAACCCAACCCGCGTACGACGACTCGTCAGTCTGACAATCGCTTAGATAACGGTTTTGGCTTAGATGACGTGTTGGGTGGTTTAGGTGGTCTTATCGGTGGTAATCAGCAGCAGCGCGGCAATGCTGGTGGTATCGGCGATATATTGGGTAGTGTTTTGGGCACCCAGCGTGGCGGCGGTAAAGGCATGCTGATAGCCGCGTTATTACCGATGGTACTGAGCTGGGTGCAGCGTAATGGCGGCTTGAGCGGTGCATTAGCAAAAATTACGAGCATGGGTTATGACAATCAAGCGCGCTCATGGCTGAGCACCCATGAGCAAAACGACAATCTTGATCCCAATGAGATTAGCCGTTTGTTTGATGAGCACGAGATTCAGCAAGTGGCGACGCATACCGGCGCCAATGAAGCAGAGGTGCGACAAGGGCTTGCCGAGCTACTACCCGAGGTGATGAATCAATTAACCCCGAGTGGTAATTTAGATAATGAAAGTGAGGCCAATCAAGAGATTGAGCAGATTATCAGTCAATTATCGGGACGCTTAGGCGCGCTTAAATAAAGCCTGTATAAAATAACTATAAATAAAAAGCACGTCACTAAGGGCGTGCTTTTTTGTGCCCGCTAAAAGCGCGCATTTAAGCTAAAAGCGCTCATTTAAAGTATCAAGGGTATAATTGAGCGCCTCAAAGCAAATGTCACTTTTAAACCCACGATATTGCAAAAATCGTAATTGCTTGGCTTTTTCTTTTTGCTCAACAGGAATGTTATCGCCGTACTTTTTGGTGCGGGCAGTGACTGCCATTTTAAGCCAATCAACACCGTCAACTAAGCTGTCCTCATCTTCATTGACAAACTCGCTAAAGGCATCAGACTCTGCATTTGCCATATCAATCAGCTCATCAATATTACTCGGCATCGCCATCTTTTTCTGATAAAAAGCCTGTTTAATACGTTGACGACCGCGTCCTTTACGAATGTTTTCACGAATTAGCATCAGAGTGGTTCGGTAATCACTTTGATAGCCTTTATCGCTAAACTCGTCTAGTAGCGCATCAATGCTAGCAGGGTCTTGCTCTTTATCGAGCAGCTTTTGCTTCAGCTCCGCCTTGCCATACTCACGCCTTGAGAGATAATAAAACGCCAACCAGCGCAAACGACTTGCCGCTTTTATGGCATCAATCTCGGCTTGCTTTTGTTCAGGGGTGCGCAAATAAGCTTTTAGGGCAGCGGGTAGGTTATCGGTGTCTGATTGAGAGCTTTCAGCGTTATGTAGGCTGTTTTTCTCAAGAGTGCTTTCTTGGCGTTGATTTTCCGCAACACGGTTCTCATCGGTATGCATCTCACGTTTCACTTCAGCTAATATTTGCTGAATACTTTGAGCTTTGGGCGCTTGATATTGCGGTGTATCAGTCTGTTCAGGTTCGAAATGGGCTGCAGGATGAAAGCGTTTTTTACGCTTTTTGGAGGGTGTAGAGGGTGAGGTTTGATGATGGGATTTATTGGCAGAAAAATACTCTATGGCTGAATCTTCTCTTGTGCGAGCTATCTTTGCCGCAGCGTTTTTAGGAGATTTTTTATCTCCACTATCTTTTTTGCTTGGCTTTTTTGCAGCGTGCACAGCAAGGCTGGCTGAGTCGATATCCGACTCAGCCAGTATTTCAGCGAGTGTTTTAATTTTCATGGTTAGGGTGCATATGATTCGTGTGCATAAACCTCATGAAAAATGATGGCAAGCATGGTGCTAAATTGAAGGCGACTATTATAGCACTGCTTCATCTAACGCTTCAGCGTCACCGGCTGCTTTAGCGGGTTTATCATCGCCTTTTACGCCGAGTTTTTCAGCACGAATTTTGGCTTCGATTTCCTCTGCAATCGCAGGATTATCTTTGAGGAACGTTACTGAATTGGCTTTACCTTGACCGATTTTTTCATCGCCATAGCTGTACCAAGAGCCGGCTTTACCGACGGCACCAATCTCAACGCCCAAATCAATGACTTCGGCTAGATGGTTGGTGCCCTCGCCATAAGTAATCTCAAACTCGGCTTGGCGAAACGGTGGTGCCATTTTGTTTTTGATGACTTTGACGCGGGTTTGGTTACCGATAATCTCATCACCGTTTTTGACCGCACCAATACGGCGAATATCCATCCGTACCGAGGCGTAGAATTTTAGCGCATTACCGCCTGTAGTGGTTTCAGGACTCCCAAACATCACCCCGATTTTCATCCGGATTTGGTTAATAAACACCACCATACAGTTAGAGCGTTTGGCGTTACCGGTGATTTTCCGCAGAGCTTGGCTCATCAAACGCGCTTGCAAGCCCATGTGCGAGTCGCCCATCTCGCCTTCAATCTCAGCACGTGGCGTCAGCGCCGCCACCGAGTCAATGACAATCATATCGACTGCCCCTGAGCGTACCAACATATCGGTAATCTCCAGCGCTTGCTCGCCATTATCAGGCTGTGAGATGAGTAAATCGTTGGTATTGACCCCAAGTTTACGCGCATAGACGGGGTCGAGTGCGTGCTCAGCATCAATAAAAGCACAGGTGCCGCCCTGTTTTTGACACTGGGCAATCGCCTGCAAGGTCATGGTGGTTTTACCAGAGCTTTCAGGACCATAAATCTCCACAATCCGTCCTTTAGGCAGTCCACCAATGCCAAGCGCGATGTCTAAGCCGAGCGAGCCGGTTGAGACCACATCGACATCGAGGGTTGCTGAGTCATCGCCTAGATGCATAATGGTATTTTTGCCAAATTGCTTTTCGATTTGACCTAGTGCGGCTTTGAGTGCTTTGGCTTTATTCTCATCCATAATGGATTCCTTTTTATGTGAGCGATTATTATTTATATTTTTCTTACTATACAGTAAAAAAATAACCACATTAGTAAATAAAAGTTCATAATCAATGCGTGTGAACGGCTCATTAAACCTTTAATGAGTGCTTAATTTGATAGCTCAATTATAGCAAATGTAGCGCACGATATCAGGGGATGCTTGATGCTAAGCGACAGTTGATGTCGTCTGTTTTTGAGGGCTGTCAATCGGGTGATGAGCGCGGTGTTTAGGGTTATAGGCGTAAAATGAGCGCGTAGTTGTGAAACCTTTTGCCTGTTTTGAGATATATTGCATCGATTAAAGCCAAATAGCTCAAGCGTTATCTTGGTTGTAAGTTATTGATTTATATATAAATATTAATTGTACAAAAAACGTACGATTTTACCTAAGCCTTTGAGATATCAGCACTAGTTGCTATCAATCAGTGAGTTATCCACAGGGTTATCCACAGCTTATGGGGAGAACTCTTGTATCCCTTATTCTATCAATCCTTGCGCGTTTATAGTCGTGAGCTGATAGCGTGCTGCCATTATTTTTATTAGCGCCGTATTGGTTGTATAAGTTGGCAAATAACCCAAAGGGCGAATGTTTCACATACTTAGGTTTATGGTGTTGTCCGATAAAAAAGCGGCTAC
>DAIPIF010000148.1:0-5248 GCA_036770925.1 Psychrobacter sp. | reverse complement strand
GTTTCAGGTCGTATGATAGATTTATACCAACAAGGTCGCTGACAACACCACTGACTATAATGTCACAAATCGACTTAATACAAAGGATGAAGCTTATGAAAAACTTATCAATGCTAACCAAATCAATATTTGTCGCTCTAACTGTTGCCGGTATCAGCGCAACTGCTATTGCAGCGCCTGTTGCCAATACCAAAGCTGTGGCAATCTCAAGTGAAGCGCTCAGTGCTATGCAAAGTAAAATTAGCCTAACGCAGGCAATCAATATCGCCAAACAAAATGCTAAAGGCGATCTGGTGAGTGCAGAGTTTGATTATGACGACGATGGTAAAAATAAAGGTACCGGTAAATATAAAGTCGAATTGGTATCTAACGGTACGTCATATGAAGTGAAGATGGATGCTAATACCGGTAAAGTTCTTAAGACTAAGCAAGAGAAATTAGATAAAAAGGAATTGGCTGAGTATAGCGCCATGAAGCAAGCCAAAGTGTCGCTGACTAGTGCCATGCAAAAAGCAGCACAAAGTTTGAATGGTAAAGTCATCAGTGCTGAGTTTGAGCTAGAAAAAGGACAGTCTGTTTATGACATCGAGGTTCTCAAAGAGAATCAAATATATGATGTGAGCATAGATGCTAATACTGGCAAAGTGTTAAGCAGTCAAGTTAATGTAGCGAGATGAGGATTAAACCTAAATACTTAACTTTTCCTCGTTAATCTGTAACCTCAAAATTAGGGAGTAGCCGATACTATGATAGACATGGTGTCGGCTATTGCTCGTTTGGATTTTAGATAATCAGTGATAACACTGTCCAATAACGCTAGAGTCATTATTTTTGCGTTTTCCTGCCCCAATAAGTCAATACTCCCTTAATGCCTTCTTAACGCTTTCTTAACCTCTACTGTCTTATACTGCTTCATACGCCCTCTCGTTAATGACCATTAAGAACTCAATATGAGCAATGAAAACCCTAGCAATCTTGACGACAAAAAGATGAATGATGATAATTCGAGCCAAGAAAGCTCTAATCAGCTGCTGACACCTAATAGTTACGCCAGTCTTGCCAAAGGTAACAAAGGTGTTTCGCGTATTATAAAAGCCACTGGTTATTCTGTAGATGGTTTTAAAGCCGCTTACAAATATGAAGCCGCATTTAGGCAAGTATTTTGGCTCAACCTTGTCTTGTTGAGTGCAATCATACTTATTCCTTTTGATATCAGCATAAAAATGATGCTGATATTCGCCTCTTTCTTATCTCTTATTGTGGAGTTGTTCAACACGGGTATTGAAGCCAGCGTTGACCATGCCTCAACAGAGCAGCATCCACTCGCTAAAATAGCTAAAGATGTGGGTTCAGCAGCACAGTTTTTGGCGTTAGCACTGTTGTTTATCTTGTGGGTAATGGCGTTCTGGAACCTTTTATATTGAGTAAGATTTAGCTGTTTTTGGCTTAATGTAGTTTATAAGGTGACGCAATGACTCTAGCAAAAAACTCAATTAATGGGGTGTGGCTCAAACTGCTGTGCTTAACTATTATCGCGACATTGATGTTTGAGCACAGCCAATTTGATGTCCGTATTAGTGAGCTTTTCTATACAAATGGACATTGGCTACTTGAAAAAGGCGCGCAGCCTTATAGATTTATCTTTTATGATTTGCCTAAATTGTTATTAATATTATTCGGCGTCTATTTAGTAACCGTTTTAATTGGGCGCTGTTGGCACAGTCGATATTTTACTAACGTAAATGCTCAACCATACTTTGTTAGACCAATTGCAGTATTGTCTAGTCGAGAGGTAGGGTATCTATTGATTACTATAATTATGGTGCCCACGGTTATCGCAACGCTCAAAAGCGTTACCCATATCAGTTGCCCCAATACTTTATCTCTATTTAATGGCGACTTACCCTATCTTAATCTTTGGCAAAGCATAGTAGCCATGACACCAGCAAAGTGCTTCCCAGCGGCTCATGCCAGCGCAGGGTTCTCTTTATATGGGTTAGCATTTTTGCCGACACTACAAAAACACCGCTATAAAATCTTTGTAATCGTCACGGTCGTAGGGTGGACGATGGGGCTATATAAAATGATGTTTGGCGACCATTTTTTTAGTCATACCTTAGTATCTATGCTGCTGGCATGGACGCTAGCGTGTGGATTGGCTATAGTTTTTTTGTCAGAACCAAGATAAAAAGAGATTGAAATATTAGATTTAACCGCATTATAAAATGATGGCGTTAGCGGTACCTCAAACCATCATAGTCACTTAAGCAGTATCTTTAACCAATACCATATCATTCTCGCTGAATACTATGACCGCTTAACCACTACCTAAACATTCCTGTTTTTTCATTTCCTAAGCTCGTCTTAAGGTTCATTTGTTGTAATAGCTATAAGACAAAATATGTCTACATCTAGCCTGTATGCGATATCTCGCTTAGCTTTTTTTTAGCAGCAGGATATCGTCAATCAATAAACAATTTATTAAGGGAGTGACAACCATGCGCCAACAAGACATGATTGATGTGGTCGACGATTCTGTCATAAAATCACCTAGCAATCCTAAAATTAGGCAAGTCAAAGTTTGGGATATTCTAGTAAGATTTACCCACTGGACCGTCGCGGCTGGTATTATGGCCAATCTACTCTTTACTGAAGACGGCAGCGATTGGCACGTCTATGTTGGTTATACCGTGGTAGGATTAGTGGTGCTACGCTTACTGTGGGGCTTAGTGGGGACACACTATGCACGCTTTACTAACTTCTTCCCTACGCCCACACGACTTAAACATCATTTATCAGATATAAGCGCACGCCGCGTTGATGAGCAGCATCTCGGTCATAATCCATTGGCAGCCCTAATGATATTCTCATTATGGGCGGTGATTATAGGCTTAGGGATAACCGGTTATCTGATGGAAACAGATATGTTTAGTCATAGCGAAATCCTTGGTAATAAAGATGTGCTTGAAGAAATACATGAGTTATTAGCCAACAGTTTATATTTGCTCGTTCCTCTACATATCATCGCTGCGATTGCCATGAGCTATTGGCAACGCCAAAATCTGATTAAATCAATGATAACAGGTAAGAAAACGGTGACGGATAAGCCGTCCGATGTAAAATAAACGAAGCGGTGGAATAAATAAAGCGGTGAAATAAATATGGCACGCATATTATTGATAGAAGACGATATTACCATCGCTGAAGGCATCATCCTTGGGCTAAAAAGTCACGGTATGATGGTCGATTGGTTTAGTGATGCCAAGCAAGGTGAAATGGCACTGCAAGAGGGCATGTTTGATGCGGTGCTGCTTGATTTGACCTTGCCAAAAGGCGACGGCATGACGGTGCTGCAAAACTGGCGCGCCAAACAGATAGATACGCCGGTATTGATTATCACCGCACGCGATGCGATTGCCAATCGGGTGGCAGGGCTCAATGCGGGTGCTGATGATTATTTGGTCAAGCCCTTTGCATTGGATGAGGTTGTTGCCCGTCTGCAAGCGTTAATGCGGCGCAGTCAGGGGCGCAGTCAGCCTGAAATCCGTTATGGTGAGGTGTCGTATCAGCCGCATAATCAACAAGTCTCTTATCAAGGTCAAATCATTGAATTGACCATCAAGGAATTGGCAATATTAGAGCAAATGCTGACCCATCCTAAGCAAATTCACAGCCGAGCGAGTTTAGAAGATAAGCTGTATGGATGGCAACAAGATATCGAAAGCAATGCCATTGAAGTGCATATTCATCATTTACGTAAAAAACTGGGCAATAATTTTATCTTGACCAAACGTGGCATCGGCTACTATCTCAATCCAGTCATTAATTATCATTAACCACTTTCACGTCTACGTTTAGCTTATTTATCTTGCCCTCTAACACTTCACCTCCTAACTTTGTATCCTAATAGGTACGCCTATGAAAAGTATCCAACAACGGTTATTAATATCTCTACTGATTGGTCTGCCTTTGCTATGGGTACTGACCTCCAGCTTTATTGCGTGGCGGCTTTGGCACGAAATCAATGAGATGAATGATACGCAGATTACCCAAGTTGCCCGTTACTTAATCGGGGTCACGCCTAAAGAGACGCATGATAAAGACCATGATGAACAAGACGACAGTAAACATAATAAAAAGCATGCGGCCAAAATCTATAATTTAAAAAGTAAACAGCTATCAGGTGACCTCGGCGAGGCTGAAGACGACTATATGGGTTTTGCCATTTGGGATAAAAAAGGACGTCTATTAATGGCTGATGAAAATGGTCAATCCTTTGCTTTTTTGCCGGACCAACGTGGATTTTTAGAAGAACAGGATTCTGCCTATCAGCGCCTCAACCCTTTTAGTAAGCGCTGGCGTTTATTTTATGTGCATGATGACCATGACGATAAGTACGAAGGTCGGGTGATTGCCGTCGGGCAGAACCTTGAATCTCGCCAAGGGATGATTGTTGATGCCATGTCGGTACAAGTACTGCCGATGTTAATAGGGCTATTTGCGTTTATGGGTTTGGTTGTTTTATTAATTCGACGTGGGTTTATGCCGTTAACTCAGATTAGTGGTGTGCTTAAACAGCGGCAACCGCAAGACGATAGCCCCATCACCGCAGATGTACCCAAAGAAATCCAACCTTTGGTAACTGCCTTAAACGTTTTATTTGTAAAAGTGGCGGATACTTTAGCACGTGAGCAACGCTTTACGGCAGACGCCTCGCATGAATTGCGCAGTCCACTGGCAGCATTAAAATTACAAGCGGATTTATTGCAGCAGCAAATATTACAATTGTCTGGCGCAGATGATGATAATCAGCTGTTTTATCATACTCAAAAAATCAGTGACGGCATTGAGCGTGCTACGCATTTGGTCGAGCAACTGCTGATTTTGGCCAAAATAGAGCCGCAACAACAATTGCCCCCTGAGCAATTAGAAAATCCAGACTGGCTGCTACTGACAGATAGGGTGCTTAGTGACGTCAATCGTCTGGCGCGTGAAAAGCATATTCAGTTAAAACGCAGCATACTCTGTGAAAATCCTGCCGATATTTTACCGATTCTTATCAATCCCACCTTATTTAAACTGTTAATCCGCAACCTATTAGACAACGCCATTCGCTACTGTCCAGAGGGCTCTTTGATTGAACTTCAGTTAGATAGCAATGCGATTAGAGTAGTGGATAACGGTTTAGGTGTGGAGCCCGCACAATTAGAGCGGCTCAGCGAACGCTTCTACCGCCCCGCAGGTCAAA
>DAIPIF010000147.1:0-5254 GCA_036770925.1 Psychrobacter sp. | reverse complement strand
ATCATCGAACCTAACAAGCCAAATACCGCCCCTTGAATTAAAAATATCCGTAATATTTGTTGGCGTGTCGCCCCTGTCGCGCGCAAAATCCCAATTTCTCGGGTACGTTGTACCACACTGACCGACAAGACGCTGGCAATGCCAAAAGCCACTGAAATCCCGACAAAGACGATAATCATATTAGTGGATAAACTCTGTGCCGATAAGGCACTCATCAATTGGGCATTGGTCTCAATCCAGCTCTCTGCCTGCAATCCCGTCAAGCGCCCGACTTGCTCTGCAATCTCTTCTGCGGCAAAAATATCGGCTACTGTCAAATCAATCACGGTAATGCCGCCTGCTAAACCTAATAAAGACTGGGCTTGCTTTAAGTCCAAATACACATAACGCGCATCCAATTCGCGCACTCCCAACTCAAATATACCGGCGATATTGACCACGGTACTGCTATTGTTTTGACCGGTATCGACGCGCAGCTTACTCCCGACTTGTACGCCAAGATCTTTTGCCAATTGACTGCCAATCAAGACATTATCAGCGCCTACTCGCAGCTCACCACTGGTCAGATAATTCTGTAGCGGGATGATTTTTTGGTAACGCTCAAGCTCAGTGCCGACCAGTATCACGGACTCTAACGCTTCACCGCGCCTGACAAAAGCAGGTCCTGAAACGCTAGGCGATACTGCTGTGAGTACCGCTAGCTCATCTAAGCGTTCAATGATGGGTTGCCAATTATTGATAGAGCGGCGGCGCTGTGGACGCTTGTCTTCTTGTACCAGCTGTATCACACCATTACTAGGCGGCGCTATCTTATTGGCTTCATCAGGCGACACCAGTTGAATATGCGCCTGACTGCCCAAAGTGCTATCAATCAGATTGGTTTGCAGTCCTTGAATCAAGGCGGTAATAAAGACAATAACCGCCACCCCTATCGCCACCCCAATAGTAATCATCAGCGACTGCACCCGCCCCTCACGCAAAAAGCTCAGCGCAATGAGAGCATCAATCCAAAGTCTGCCAAAAAACGTGCTCAATGGGCAGCCCCCACAGCATAGTATTGTGGTTCAGTACGCACCCGTGCGCCATCGGCTAATGGTAACGTGGCATCAACCAGTATCTCATCACCTGCACTCAAACCAGTCGTCACCTCTGAGCTTGTGAGCCCGCGCAAGCCTAAAGTGATATTTTGGCGTTGTGCTTTACCCTCACGCAGTAGCCATACTTGCGCCTTATCCTCTTTAATATTGGCAAGCGCATCATTAGGGACAACTAAGGCTTCAGCGCGTTTATCGGTTTCAATAGTGACTGATACCGTCATATCTTGGCGTAAAAACTCAGGCACAGGATTGACCGTCAATCTAACCTCTACCGTCCCACGCTGAGGGTCAATACTGGGCGCAATAAAGTTAATAAATACGGGAAATGAGCGCTCAGGATAAGCATCTGCAATAGCGATGGCAGGCTGCTGTAGTGCCAATGTCGATAAATTACGCTCATCAAGCGGCAGATGAATCTCAGTGCTGCCCACGCGTGCAATCGTCAACAGCACTCGCCCTGGCTGGACGATATCTCCGACCTCGACATCACGGGTCAGCACCGTACCGCTAATTTGGCTACGCACTTCAGTTTTATCACGTTGCGCCTGTAAAACTGCCAAGCGCTCACGCAATAGTGACTCCTGCACACCGCCCGCTGCTAGGGCAGATGCCCTTAAACGTGCCGCCTCAAGCGTATTACGTGCCTGACTCTCTGCTTGCTCCGCTTGCGCCATCTCTTCGGCTGAAATAGCAAAGATAGCGGCCAACTCACGCCGGCGCGCCGCATTGCCCTGTGCTTGCGCCAACTGCACTTCGGCATTGGCAACTTCCATCGCGGATTGAGGGCGCGTACTGCTGGCTAATGCGCTCAATTCTGCTTCGGCTTGGCGTACTTGCGCGGCGATATCCTCTGAGCTTAATACCAGTAATAAATCACCAGCTGCCACTTGGTCGCCTTCTTGTACCAAACGCTGTAGCACCACGCCTGTCACCTCGCTGCCCACCTGTGTGCGGGCGGTGGTCACGACACGTCCACTGGCGACGACGGTTTGTACTAAGGGCGCTAACGAGAGCGTGTAGCTCGGCAATAGTGGTCCACGCCACCAACGCACGGCGACAAAACTGACTGCTATCATGACCAATAAGCCTATAACCACATATTTATAGCGGACAGCGCGCAATGAGTTTCTCCCATTTAATCATAATATGACAGGTATTCTGGCAATAAGTGCTTATATAAAGGTACTTCAGCGCACTAAAATCACAGGCGACAACGTACTGGCAATGATTTCTGTAGTGGTACTGCCCAAAAACAAGTGCTGCCATTTAGAGCGCCCATAAGCCCCAATCACAATAATATCAATCTGATGATCAAGCTGAAACCCTAGCAGCCCATCAACCGCATCAGCATGCGGCAAATGATGCGCCGTCATGGCAAGACCTGCTGCCATTAATTGCGCCACTGCCGCCGCCAAGCTGTTTTTAGAGGACTCATCATGATTACCTATCATCACAATATGACCTTGCAGACCTTTTAACGCCTCACTTTTGGCAACCCATTGCACCGCAGTAATAGCCGTTTTACTGGCATCAAAAGCGATCATATAGGAGCGTGGCTCTATAAAGGGCTCGGAGCAAATAACGATAGGAATACTGGAGGCGCGCGCCACTGTCTCGATTTGACTGCCGATATTAATCCGGCTATTTTTATGATCCTCACCGCGCCGCCCCATCACGATAGCACGGTTTTTACTTCTAAAATGCTCAATAGCCGGCAGCAATTTGCTGTGGCGCTGATAGACATCGACGCTTACTGCAAACTGACTCTCGATGTAGCTTTTGGCATCTTCTACCAAGGCATTGCTATAACTATTAGCCACCTTTGCACGCTGCTCATCAATCTCAGTTAACTCTGCCAATAGCATCTGGCGACTATTCATCCCAATTGAGCCTGACAAGTTGCGTCGTGAGGAGGCAGGGACATCAATGACATGCAATAAGCCCACCGGCACTGTCAAACGCTTAGCGTACCATGCCGCATAACTACAGACAGACTCAGTGACTGCCGAGCCATCAATACATGCCAAAATATGCTGTGCTGCTTTCATGATTCATCCTTAATATGAATTATTAATAGTCATTTTTAGTTATAATTGCCAATTTAAGCCACCGCTGACGGCTCCTTATACTTCAAGCCTATGGTGCGCAGCCCTCCTTTATCATCCACATCTTTAATCACCAACGACCACTCTTTACTAATCACGACCGTATCACCAGAGACTGGCGCGGTCTCTAAATGCGACCTGACATACTCCGCCACCGTCTGCTGCCACATATCAGCGCTAGGTGTGCTAGGTTTAGACTTTAGCTTATTAATAACGATATCCGATTGCATCATATCATCAAAAAATGGCAAATCCCCAAGCTTAGCACTCGGTGATAATAGCCAATCTCCATAAAAGTTATCCATCTCCTTTCTACTTAACGCGGTATCATTAAAAATCTCGGCGATTTTGCGCGCATGGTCGCCTCTTAACGCATACCAAACATTGTCACCACACTTTAACTGCGTATCCTCATCGACCGCCACTAGATGCTGATGGCGCACTAACGCAAACACCTTAATTTCATTGGCATTAATCGTACTAGATATGCTTTTAGGATGGCGACCAATGGCAAAAGCCCCTTCGTGCACCTCAAACTCATATAAAGTAATACTGGCTTTATCAGAGACCCAAACTTCATGCTCCTCTTTTGGCGCTTTATTATTGGGAATACGTACTTTAAATAAATTTGCCATTATAGGAATGGTACTGCCTTGCAAAATCAATGACAGCACCACCACCCCAAAGGCAATATCAAATAATAAAAAGGCGTCATCCACTGACGCTATCACCGGTAAAATCGCCAAAGTAATCGGCACTGCACCGCGCAAACCGACCCAAGATATAAAGCCGATTTCTCTATCTTTAAACCCAAACGGTTTGATGCCCGTATACACCGCAATAGGACGGGCGACCAAAATCATAAAGGCAGTAATAGCCACAGAATAAGGCCAAACCTCAATGACATTGGAGGGCGTGACCAATAGCCCCAACACCACAAAAAGCACCGCTTGTGATAACCAAGCAAAGCTATCCATCACCCGCAGTACATGCTCAGTGGAGCGCACGCGGTTATTACCGATAATAATACCGGCTAAATACACCGCCAAAAAGCCACTACCACCAATCAAGTTGGTCGCCGCAAATACCGCCAAACCTGCTGACAATATCAAAATCGCATACATACCTTCGGCTAAATGCACCTTAGGTAACAGCTTAGATAATAAGTAACCTGACAGCAAACCCATGCCCAAGCCAAAACCCAATTGCTGTAATAATAACCCCAAAAATCCAAATATAGTTTGCCCAGCAGGGTCAACATTGAGGGCAATGAGTCCCGTCACGAGTAGAATTGCAAAAGGGTCGTTTGCGCCTGACTCTAGCTCCAAAGTCGCTTGCACACGGTCATTGAGCTTGACCCCACCATTACGCAATAATGAAAATACGGCGGCGGCATCCGTCGAGCCGACAATCGCCGCCATCAACATACCCACGCGCCAATCGACATCCAATAGCCAAGTGACAAAGACACCTAAGACCACAACGGTTGCAAAAACGCCCCAAGTCGCTAAGGTAACCGCAGGCTTCAAACCGACTCGAAACGACTGAAAAGAGGTGCGTAAACCGCCGTCTAATAAGATACAAGCGAGCGCCGCCTGCCCAATAAAGTTGGCGACACTGTACTGTGAGAACTCTATGCCTAATAAACCCTCCTCACCGGCAAGCATCCCAACTACCAAGAATAATAGTAATAAAGGTATCCCTAAACGTGCCGATAAGGTGCTTGCCATGATACTGGCAAAGATTAATAACGCCCCTACTAAGTATAGGATATTTAAGGTAACCATCTATTTTTATGCCCTATAATTTTATGATGACTATATTATAGTACCTCAGATCCAAGGGGCGATATCATTTATATCACAAGGTTAAAACCAGCAACCACTATCCATAAAAAAAGAGCCCTAATCCAAGGGCTCTTTTTTAAAAATGATAAACTAACCGCTTAACAACAAGTGACTCAAACGTAAGTCATATCCCCAAACTAATCTAGCAAAGTCTGCATCAAATCAATCATAAACTCCGCACCTTCTTCATCCATCGCCTCAAAGC
>DAIPIF010000146.1:0-5285 GCA_036770925.1 Psychrobacter sp. | reverse complement strand
GTTTAGCGCATGGATATCAGGCATTGCGAAAGTCTAATGTAACTGTTAATATTAATTTGCGGTGCTCACTCAGCCAGTAGGCTGGTGTGGCACCACACTATCCAAAATACCTCCTAGTTTGTGGCACGTGTGTTTTAACAATCCTAACGGTAGCCATAAATTTAGAATAAGACCTTAGCAATAATAGTAGTAGCAAAGGTCGCGGTCGGGCTTGATCGTCTAGTTATAGGAATCCTCTCCGTTTAGGGAGAGGAGGAAGTCAAAGCACATTCACCTCTCAATGTATCCACTCATTAAGTAAAAGGATTTTTAGATGGCTATTAGCTTAACAAAGGGCGGCAACGTCAACTTATCAAAAGAAGCACCTGGTCTTACCAATATCACAGTAGGTCTTGGCTGGGATCCCCGTGCCACTGACGGTCAAGAATTTGACTTAGACGCTATTGGCTTTTTGGTCAATGAGTCAGGCAAAGTTCGTAACGATCAAGACTTTATCTTTTTTAACAATCTAAAATCAGATAATGGCGCGGTTGAGCATACCGGCGACAACCGTACCGGCGAAGGCGACGGCGATGATGAAAAAATCAAAGTAAATCTTGCCAACGTACCTGCTGATGTCAGTAAAATTGCCATTTGTGTCATTATTTATGAAGGTCAAGCACGCAATCAAAACTTTGGTCAAGTCAGTGATGCTTTTATCCGTATCGTCAATGATAATGGCGATAGTGAAATTGCGCGTTATGACTTATCAGAAGATGGCAGCACTGAAACCGCGATGATTTTTGGTGAATTGTATCGCCATAATAGCGATTGGAAATTCCGCGCTGTCGGTCAAGGCTTTAGCGGTGGCTTAGGTCCCTTAGCATCGTCTTATGGCGTGAATGTTTAAACTTAGTATTAATGTTTAAAATCCGTTTTGAAAAGCAGAGTCATGATTCGATTTTCAATCAGTCATGACTTTTTATAAGCCAGCAACCCATTCAATCTATTCACTGTCTGCAACACCCTATTCATAGTATTTATCAGAGCATCATCAAGGAGTTATCACTTATGACCGCCACTTTTAGCTTAATCGGTACGGTTGAACCTTTTTTGCATTGTAATCTAAAAAAAGGCGATTCGATATATTGTGAGTCCAATGCGATGGTCATGATGGAGTCTAATCTTGAGCTAAAAGGTAAGCTACAAGGCGGGATTATGCAATCCTTGGTGCGACGCTTTGCCAATGATGAGTCGCTGTTTCAACAGACCATTGAAGCGGTGGGTGGCGAAGGTGATTGCCTACTAGCGCCAACCCTTGATGGCGATATGCAAATCCTTGATGTGGGCGCTCAGCAATATACGTTAAGTGATGGCGCTTTTGTGGCGGCGCAAACGGGCGTCGATATCAGAGCCAAGATACAGCGTAATTTAGGTGGGGCGATATTTGGCGATACCGGCGGCTTTATGGTCATGGAGACTCAGGGGCGCGGTCAAGTCGTGGTATCTGGCTTTGGCTCGTTATTTGACATCGATGTGGAGCCGGGCAAAGAGGTTATCATTGATAACGGTCATGTGGTGTGCTGGGATTCACGCTTGGATTATAAATTATCCGTCACAACCAGTAATAAAAAAGGCTTTATGGGTAATATTATAAACTCAGTCACGAGTGGTGAGGGCATGGTGCTGAGCTTTTCAGGCACGGGTAAAGTCGTCGTCTGCTCGCGCAATCGTGACAGCTATCAAGGTTGGCTGAAGAGTATATTACGTCCTAATTAATTCAAATAACGCGCCTTTGTATACGATTTATTTATCGCTTTTTTACTCTCTATAAGGATTATGATATGGCAGTTAATCTTCAAAAAGGACAAAAGATATCCTTAAGCAAAGAAGCCGGCGGCACGCTGACGCAAGTTAAGCTCGGTTTAGGCTGGGATGTTGCCCAAGGTCCTCAAGATAAAAAAGGGGGCTTTTTAGGGAAGTTATTTGGCGGTGGCAGTGGCGGTGATTCCATTGATTTAGATGCCTCTTGTATCATGTTTGACAGCCAAAAAAAAGCAGTTGATGCGATTTGGTTCGGTCAACTACAGTCAAAAGACGGTAGCATACTGCACACGGGCGATAATCGTACCGGTGATGGCGAGGGTGATGATGAGGTTATCAATGTTGATCTCTCCAAGATACCTGCTAACGTGGTGTCACTAGTCTTTACGGTCAATAGCTTTACCGGTCAGACCTTTGAGAGTGTGACAAATGCCTTTTGCCGTATCATTAATGCCAATAATAACGTGGAGGTGGCGCGTTATAATTTGTCAGCGCAAGGCGGTCATACGGCGATGGTGATGGCAAAAGTCTATCGTCATAACGATGAGTGGAAGATGCACGCCATTGGTGAAACTGCCTCTGGTCGCACGTTTCATGACTTAATGCCTGCTATCTCTCCGCATGCGTAACCTTAAATGGGGCTAGGCTTAGCTTAGCTAATATGATGTAAAGCGACAAAAAAGCCACCCAACGACATCGTTGGGTGGCTTTTTATTGCTGTAGGCTAGTGCTTTTCGCCCAGTATTTTACTTATTTTATGACCGCTACTTACTGCCGCGTTTCCAACTAAAGCCCCAATTAAAGGCTTTATCCATCTCTTGATGCCCTTTAAAGTATTGATTGATACGCTCAACATTGATACTGCCGTTTTGATTGACCAAACGCGCAATCGCACACATCGGTAAATTACCCGCGCCTTCGGTTAATCGAGTCTCAATCGGGGGTTGCTCAGGCACATGGATAGTGACGACGCCATCCGTTTGTGCCCAATTAGGCGCGCCCTCATAAATAAAGGCAAAAATAAACACCTCTTCAATCTGTGACCACTGCTGACCATTGATATCGAGCCATTCACCACCACTCACCTGCCCCGTTCTATCATCGGCACGCAATAAGACGTAAGGTGCTGAATTCAAGCTACCAAAACGATTACCTAACGCTTGAATTAAGGTCTTTTCGCCATTTTTGAGATAAACCATCGCACCGACATCCAGATCAATACCACCATCTTTATGTTGTTTAAATAAGTCGCCTAGCAGACCCTTTTTGGGTGCGGCTTTATCCATATTTGGGCGTTGATTCCAGTTGAGGTTGACCGATATTTTGCCAAAGTTGTCGCGCTTGCTCAGATTGATACTGGACTGATTTTTGGTTAAAGTAATTTTACTTAAATTAATCGATGATTTTGTAGCACTATTATTGGCAGGGATAGGCGGTGGGGTTGCTTTTTGAGTATTTATTGCTTGCGGCTGGGCTTGGTTTTGAGTAGGCGTATCATCGGCAATCTCCACCCCAAAATGCTCAGATAAGGGTTTTAATCCGCCATTAAAGCCTTGAGAGATAAAGCGAAACTTCCAGCTGCCTTGGCGGCGATAGCACTCTGCTAAGATAATGGCTTTTTCACTGCGACCAGTAGCATCTACGCGGCAAGTGAGTAATACTTGGCTGCCTTGTAACACTTGAATATCGACATCGCCGATTTGCGTTAAGGTTAAATCGCTTGAAAATGCCAAGGCAATTTTGTCGATATTGGCGGACTGCGCGGGCAAATTAATATCAAAAAACCCATCACTATCATGCCCACGAAAGCTGACGCTGCCATCATCGCTACGCGTCTGTCCATAAAATATCATGTCACCATCACCGCGTACTTTGCCCGCAGTGGTCAGGCGGTAAGCGACGCAATCAATGGCGTTTTGGCTCAAAATACGGATACTAATCGTCTCGTTGGGCAGGGGTGCATTGGCACCGGCAATCAAAGCTTGGCTCATGGATTATCCTTTATATGACTTATATGATGGTTATGGTGTTAAGTTTATGACACTAAAATTATGATATAGCGCTTGCCGTATAGTAGCATGGATGCCGACTTGGTTTTAAGCCAGCCTTTGGTAAATAGGCGGCTAAAAGATACCGCTGTCTGTCATTGACCACGTTCATATTAGGCAGCATTACTATATAATAGCCATATAATAATAGTGGCATATCGTCACGAATAGTCGCCCGCCGTGATGGCGATCTACCCCTATTCAATATCACCTATAGCTAACGCTAGCACTGAGAGATTTGTGGATAACGCTATCACTAACAATCGTCATGAACATCATAATTCTAGTCATAATAATCATCATACCATTAATACAGATACCACAGCTTGCGCGCCTATAGCGGCTTGGCTCGCTGAGGGTCAGTCCAGTCAGCGTGATATGCTTGCCAGCTTACAGACACTAAAAACTTCTGCAGCTAGCCCTTTTACAGTGATTGCCTCGCATCGCCAAAACCGTCCAGAGATTTTTGAGTTTGCGGATAAAGTCTATTATGAGCCCTCAAAAACGGCAGTAGATGAGGCTGCGCTCAGTGCTGAGCCGGCTTTAGAGCGCTGGCAGTTTGTGCTTGAGCATGCCAAACAACATAACGTTAAAGTGCTGCTTACCGGTCGTAATGGCGCAGCGTATGAAGCGCAGCGTGAGGCGTTTGCAGCAGCAGGTATTCGGCTGTTAACGGGCGCAACGAGCGTCACGGCTCTACAGAGCATTGAGGATAAATTTGCCTTTATGCAGCAGTGCCATACTCATCATATTCCCGTTGCCGACGCGTGGCGTTTTGATAACGTCGATGAGCTACACGCGTTACTGGCTAAATATGGCGATGAGCCGCTATGTGTCAAGCCGGTTACAGGGATTTTTGCCCAAGGGTTTTGGCGATTGGATTCTGGCAACGAGGACGAGGGACAATACGATAGCTTTGAGCATTTATATTTCACTGAAGATAAAAAAATTAATACCCAGCAATTTGTCAATGCCTATACCCATAGCGCGATGGTGCAGGCGCAGCCCATTCCGATGCTCCTGATGCCTTATCTGGCAGGGCAAGAGTACTCTATCGATGTGGTGTGCGAATATGGCGAGGTATTGGCGGCGGTCACCCGTTATAAAACCGGTAAAATACAACATATTGGCTATGATGAATCGGTCATGGCGGTGGTCATTCCGCTCATTAAAGCCTTTAATTGTGACGGTATCGTCAGTGTGCAGACCAAAGCGGATGATAACGGTCAGCACCGTGTGCTTGAGATTAACAGTCGTCCTTCTGGCGGCATTGGTTATACCACCCATAGCGGGATTGATTTGACCCAAATCGGTTTTGGTTATTGGCTTGGATTGACTGATAAACCCAAACTGGCTGAGATAAGCCAGCACATTATTCCCTGTCAAGTGCGCTCCATTATGATGAGTGTGAAGCTTGAAGAAAGTAGTTTGGAA
>DAIPIF010000145.1:0-5317 GCA_036770925.1 Psychrobacter sp. | reverse complement strand
CAGCAAGCTGCTTTTGATTCAACCAACTTGCCACAGAAAATCTTGGTTTTAGGCAGTAATGAGTTTGTATGGTTACCGTTTTTATTAGCGGAGTGGCTCGAAAAAGAAACTCAAATGCCAAGTGCTCAAATACCAAGTGCTCAAATAAAAAGCACGCAAACGCTATCAGTGGTTAAATTTAGCGCCCTAACCCGCTCACCGATTGCTTTAGGCGCAGCGATTACCACGATGCTAAGCTTTGCTGATAACTATGGACTGGGTATGACCAATTTTGTCTATAATGTGACGCCAAGCGATTGGGATTTGATTGTCTTGTGTGTAGAGACCGCAAGCGATAGTGTCGATGAGCTGTGGAAAGATTTGGATAATGTACTGGTAGTAGGGGCTGATAGATGAGCGCTGCCTTTTTTCAATCCGCTAGCGCTATTATCAAACCCTATGCCTTAATGGATTTGGACGATACTTTGTTTCAAACGCAGCGTAAAATTGAGGCTTGGCAAGTGCCTAGCGCTGACCCTGAGACGCTAGTTTGCGCGGCAATTAATAAACAAGGCGCACCTTTAAGCTTTATGAGTCAGCGGCAAGCCTCATTTTTTAATTGGTTACTTGCCAGTACCGAGCTGATTGTGGTGACGGCCCGTGACCGCGATGAGATACAGCGCGTCAAGCTGCCCTTTAATAACTGGCAGGTTTTGACTCATGGTGCCGTTATTCTCATGCCTGATGGCACACCTCTGAATGCGTGGCAACAGCATATTTATGCTATGCTGACTCCGCTACAAGATAAGCTCAATCAGCTCAGCCAATTGTTTGCCAAGCACAGTCAAAATGCAGACAGTCATCTGCGATTTACGCCGCATACGGATAGCTTTAACGATACGCCATTGACTATCTATTTGGCGATTAAACATGCGCAAAAAGACCATCAAGCACTGATAGATTTGGCGGCGCAATTGCCCAAACTGGTGCGTGATTTTGATGCGCATTTTTATGTGCATGTGAATGCTAATAATTTAGCGATTTTGCCGCATGTGATTCATAAACGTCATGCGGTACAGTTTTTATTAGAGCAGCATTTAGATAGCACGCGCCCAAGCTTTGGCTTTGGCGATAGCTTGGCGGATTTGCCATTTTTGCAACTACTGGATTGGTACGGTATGCCCAGTCGTGGGCAGCTACATGCGCAACTGGATTCTCAATCCTAAACAGAACTATCATGACAATAGAGCATTCCATGACTCATCCAAACCTTCAAAACATTGACCAATACGGCTCGGGCAGCTATCTTGCTAGCGATGTCACCGTGCTACTCGATATCGTTAATAAAGACGCTGTCGCTGATGTGCCTGTCGCCCAAAAAGAGCAGCTGATTCAAAGTGGTCAGCGCCACTATTCAGATATGCTGACGTTAGAGACGGCACCTACCTTAATGCATGAAGCCTTATATCAGCAGGCGCTACAGCAAGGGGCGCGGCGAGCGGCTACTGATATTGCTAATTTGGCTTATACGTTACATGATGTTTTTCAGCATACCGTCACGGATAAACAGCCGTTAATACTGGTCAGTTTAGTGCGCGCCGGTTTGCCTATTGGCGTATTACTACAACGCGCATTGAGCGCTAATGATAGCGCTTATCAGTTGCCAAGCGTGCATTATGGCATCAGTATCATTCGTGATCGGGGACTGGATTCAGTCGCTTTAAATATGATACTAAAGGCGCATCCGCATAGCCCTATTGTATTTGTCGATGGCTGGACGGGTAAAGGGGCGATTTATCAAGAATTAGCACAGAGTTTGGCGGTATTTAGTGCGCCTAATCATCCACACGTGATGAATATCTATCATCAAGGCGCAGGGGTTATTCCTCTACTGACTTTGGCTGATCCTGCGGGTGTCGCGTGGCTTGCCGCCAGTGAGGATGATTGGCTGATTCCATCAGGACTGCTCAATAGTACGGTATCAGGGCTGATATCACGTAGCCTATATAGCGAGCCGCAATCGGGGCTACATCGCAGTGTGTTTTATGATAATTTAATCCCTATTGACCATAGCCTTGCCTTCGTGGATACGATTAGTGATGCTAGATTGCAATTAACGCAGTCCTTAATAGTGCTGCCGACCTTTAAGCAGCCCCGTTATCAAACCGCTGACTTGATAGATACGCTAGCAGCAGAGTATCAGATTAACAATCGCAACCGCATTAAGCCCACTATTGCCGAAGCCACACGTGCCATATTACGCCGTGACCCTGAGCGTATTTTACTGGCGAGTGCCAATCATCCTGATACCGTACTGCTACGTCACTTATGTGCTGAGCGCCATATTGATATCAGCGTATTAGGTGATAAAATACTACCTTATCAAGCGATTACTCTCATAAAACAGCGTGTCGATACCTAATCGCTAGCGGCTTAATATTGATATTATCTTGATAGTCTCTTGACAGTCTCTTCATATTATAATCAAGCCTTTATCCTCTTACTCACACCCTCTCACTCCTGATTGATGACACCACTACTATGCCTGATATGCCAAATAACGATGTAAACTCATATAATCAAACCCAGTCTTATGCGCAACTCATCACCGAGCGCCATGCGCTGCTCAAGCCGCAGACGCATCATCCCTATCAGCTCGGCGCGAGCCTGTATATGCCGGCGACGCGCCAAGATATTTGGCAAGTCATTATGCGTGAGAAGCTGCCGACGATTAACAGTATTATTATCTGTTTAGAAGATGCGGTCAGTCATAGTGATGTGGAGCTGGCACTGACGCGCTTTCAGACCTTACTCGATACTTGGGCGGCAGATGCCGATAGTATTCATGCGCCATCAAAACCAGCGGACACTCAATTAGAGTCGCCAAGCCAACAGCCGACGCGCCCCTTGGTGTTTGTGCGTCCCCGTCATCCGGCGATGCTACAGCAATTGGCTGATTTTACCCATATTGAGTTAATTGATGGCTTTGTATTGCCTAAAGTCGATATGTATAGCCTATCTCATTGGCGTCTGGCGTGCCAAAACTTAAGCACCGAGCAGTTATTAATGCCAACGCTTGAGACCGCCGCGCTATTTAGTCCACATCATAATCAAGAACTGGCAATCGGCTTTAAAGAGGCTTTTAATCAACCCATTTTTGCCCTACGTATCGGCGGTAATGACTTATTTGCCGCGCTACGTTTGCGTCGTCCCAAAAACAGTATCGTCTATGACACCCCGATTGGGACACTGGCGTATCAGCTGCTGGGCTGTTTTGTGCCGCATGGATTTTATTTATCCGCGCCTGTTTTTGAGTATTTGGATGAGCCGATGCTGTTTATGCAAGAGCTCGATCGGGATGTCAGCTTAGGACTCGTTGGCAAAACTGTGATTCACCCCAGCCAAATTGCCTTAGTACAGCAAGCGTACTGTGTGCCTTTGAGCATGTTAGAGGAGGCGCAAGCGATACTGCATAGCGAAGCAAAAGCGGTATTTAAATTCAACAATACGATGCTAGAGCCCGCCACCCACCGCGCGTGGGCACATGAAGTAGTCAATCGTGCACAAGTCTTTGGCACTATTAATGATGGTATTGGCGATTATAAATCACATATTTAATGCTATTATCTAATATCCATGCCTCAAAATCAGCAAATAAGGACACCTACCATGTCGCAAAATATAGTGGATTATCACGTCGCCAACCATATCGCCACTATCACGATGAATGACCCCAAAACCCTAAATGCTTTTAGCACCGCGATGAAAGTAGCGATGATGGCTGCCCTTAATCAAGCAGATGAGGATACAGAGGTACGGGTCATTATCCTACAAGGCGCGGGAAATAATTTCTCAAGTGGCGGTCATATCGGTGAGATGTTAGAAAATGGCATGGAGAGCGAAGTATTAGCCGATAAGCTCACCGTTATGGTCGGTGCCATAGCGGAGATTAGCTTAAAGCTGCGTAATATTCATAAGCCCATTATCGCCAAATTAGAAGGCGCAGTAGCAGGCGCTGCGATGAATTTGGCATTAACTTGTGATTTTCGTATCGCTAGCGACACGGCTAAATTCGTCCAAGCCTTCGTTAATATTGGGCTGATACCCGATGCAGGGGGTATTTACTTACTCAGTCAATTGATTGGTGTCGCCAAAACGACTGAGCTTGTGATGTTGGGCGATAAACTAACTAGCGATGAGGTTGCGCGTCTAAACTTAGTCAATAGTGTCGTGAGCCAAGATGAGCTTGATACCAGCGTACTGGCACTAGCCACGCGTCTCAGTCAGCTACCAGCAAAAGCTTTGGCTTCAATGAAGCATATGATTAATGTTCATGCGTTTATGGGGCTCAATGAAGCGCTGGATATGGAAGTTGACCAACAAACCATGATGGCAAGAACGGATGACTTTAAAGAAGGAATTACCGCGTTTATGGAGAAGCGTAAACCGGTTTATCAGGGTAGATAACAACATTCGTACCAGATTAAGTTATCTTAATAGACACTATTTTTAGGAATATCCAAGGATAAATCTAAATAAAACAAGGTGAATTATGAAAAAGATACTTCTAGGCTTATCGATACTATTATTCGCATCCACTGCAATAGCCGATTCTTTTTGGGATCATAATGGCTCTACAATGCGACTGCAAGATTATGGTAATGAGCGTATTTTTACTTATGAATATCCTTCAGTTAAGATGCAAAACGCAGGCGTTAGTAGAGGCGATGTCCTATTTAATGGTATTAAAAAAGGAGATAAGTATTACGGTACCGCACGTGTTTTTTCAAAGTACTGCAATTCCAGTCTTCCTTACAAAGTAAGCGGAAACGTTTATAGTGGACCAAAAGTTGTCTTAACCGGTACTCGCCCTAGCTACGATGCTGGCTGTATTGCTAATGGCAGAATGACTACAGACAAGCTGGTTTTTACCTATATAAGCTCAGAATAATTGAGATATTAAACTCATCTCAACAAAAAACCCCGCATCATTCCGATACGGGGTTTTTATTTTTAACCATTAACTTTTAAAGCAGATATTAAGTCAACTGAGCGACGTTAATTTTATCAGCTTCTTCAGTATAAGCATCCATACGGTCGAAGTTCATATACTTATAGACTTCCTCGCCCATGCTATCGAGCATGCCAGCGTACTGCTGATACTCTTCGTTGGTTGGCAATTTACCCAATACCGCAGCAACAGAAGCCAATTCAGCCGATGCTAGATAGACGTTAGCACCTTGACCGAGACGGTTCGGGAAGTTACGAGTAGAGGTCGAAACCGCCGTAGAGTTCGGTGCGATACGTGCTTGGTTACCCATACATAGTGAACAACCTG
>DAIPIF010000144.1:0-5376 GCA_036770925.1 Psychrobacter sp. | reverse complement strand
AACAAGAAAAGCAATGGGCAGGTTATTTATTCAAAGATGGTTCGATGATTGGGCTCAATAAAGATATTCTATGCCAATATATCGAATATATTACCAATTTACGGATGGAAGCGGTGGGTCTGCCGTCAGCCTTTCCCCATTCTAAATCCAATCCGATTCCATGGATTAATACGTGGTTGTCGTCTGATAACGTGCAAGTCGCCCCACAAGAGACCGAAATCAGCTCTTATTTAGTCGGACAAATTGATTCAGATTTATCCAATAGTGATTTTGGCGATTTTGAATTATAAGCTGCCGCTGAGGTTATTGGTGAGAGGCTTGGCTTGTTTTGGATAATGTGCTTGGGATAGAGGATGGACTATGACTTGGGTAATGACCAGTAAAATGCAGTTTTATTTACATGATGAGGAGAGTCTGCTGGATGGGCTACTGCGTACGGGGCATGATATTAATTATCAATGCCGCGAGGGCTATTGTGGCAGTTGCCGAGTACAAAAAATATCCAGCTCACACCCGATTGACTATCCTTTTGTACCGCTCGCGATGATTGATGACGATGAGATGTTGCCCTGTTGCTGCTTGGTACAAGGAGTGGTTTATATCGATGAGGCGCTTATCAGAAGCTAATTATGAATACTGTATAGCCAAATAAAACCTATCCAAAAAAAGGCGTTATCTAAAAATGAGATAACGCCTTTTTAATGGGCTTGTATTTAATAGTGTGATGAGCTGTTTATTGAGCCGTATGCCCTTCCTCAAATAACTTCAGCAGCTCCTCACGCATGCGATCACGTTCGGCTTCAGACATCATGGGGGCATTTGGCTGTTCTTCTTGAAAATCAGGAGGAACACGCCCGCCCAAGTTTTCATCATAAATCACTCTGGGCGGCTCGATGGTTTCTTGTATGGGACGCTCTGCAAGTTGTACTTTTACTTGTTGGTTTTTACCATCACGTAATATTTGGACATTTAACTCAGTTTGGGGCGGCTTGCGTGCCACGTACTGAATCAAGCCATTCGCATCCGTCATCTCGACACCATCGATGGTTAAGATAATATCGCCTACTTTTAGACCGCTTTTGGCAGCAGGACCTTGGGCGATGACATTGAGCACCTCAACGCCAGTGGTGGTTTCTAACTGAGTGGGGTCACGCAGCTGTGATTGAATCTCGATACCTAGCCAGCCACGACTGACACGACCGTCTTTAATCAGCGCATTCATCACTTGCTCAACCAATACGGTAGGAATGGCAAAGCCTATACCCATCGAGCCGCCTGAACGCGAAAAAATAACCGTATTAATACCGACCAATTCGCCATGGGCATCAACGAGTGCACCGCCTGAGTTACCCGGATTAATAGCCGCATCGGTTTGAATAAAGTCCTCAAACTTATTGACCCCAAGACCGGTACGACCTGTCGCTGAGATGATGCCTTGAGTGACCGTTTGACCGACACCAAATGGATTACCAATTGCGAGGGCTAAATCACCGACACGAATAGGCGCTTCACGAAAACCTAGCGGTATCAGTCCTGTCATATCGACTTTAATAACCGCTAAATCACTATCAGGGTCACTACCGATGATGCGCGCGCGGCTTTTACGTCCATCATTGAAAGCCACCGTAATCTCATCCGCTTTTTCAATCACATGGGCATTGGTGACGATATAGCCATCTTCTGACACAATGACCCCAGAGCCTAAGTTGGTAGGACCTTGGTCTTGGGGCGCATTACCATGAAATTCAAAAAAGCGCCGCAAAACTGGATCATCCATATAAGGGTGCTCTTCCATCACCTGCGTGGTATAGATATTAACCACCGACTGTGAGGCGCGCGCAACGGCATCATGATAGGAGGAGATGGGCGCAGGGGTATCCAACGCGGGCACGGAGGGCTGTAATTCGGCAGGTTGCGTTCTCGGCGGCTCCCAAGTGTTACTTTGTAACGGTGTGCTTTTCATACTCGTAAACAACCAAACAAACCCTGCCAATGCGATTAATAATAAAAGCCAAGGCAACCAAGTTAACAGCGCTGTTTTTTTACGGATGTTCGGGGGTGACGACATTATAAGCAACCTCTGTGAATGTTATATAAATCAGTAGTAGTGAGCGGTAGCCGCACTCAAAATTGCCCTACAGATATTATGAATAGCTAATACGTTAAGAGCTCACGTTTTAGGAGCTCGCGTTTTGGTAGTTATCATGTTCAGGCGCAAGAGTGGCTAACGATGGTACAAATTATAACTGGCATCAAGGCGCAATAGTAACGCATCGTGTACCATTTCAGTTATTGCACTGCACTAAAGCTAGCAGACCCTATGATAAACTACCGCCACCGTTTATTTTTTAACCCTAAATATGAGACAAACTCGCGTTAGAATAACCCTTACATGATTATCAGGAGATATAATGAGCGCTCAAAATCCTAAAACTGCTACTACAAATCCATCGATAGACCCTACGATAACCGCCATTAGCGCCCAGACTCTCACGCAGTTTTGTGACGACTATTTAATGGCGGCGGCGTTTAAGGACTATGCGCCCAATGGCTTACAAGTCGATGGTGGACGCCCTATTCAACATCTCATTACGGGGGTCACGGCTTGTGAGGCGCTCATTGATGCCGCGATTGCCGCTGATGCCGATGCCATTATGGTACATCATGGGTATTTTTGGAAAGGTGAGGCGGCACCCCTGACAGGGATGAAAGGTCAACGTATCCGCAAATTGATGCAGCATGGTATCTCATTACTCGCCTATCATCTGCCTCTCGATGCCCACCCCACTATTGGTAACAATGCCAAATTAGCAGAGGCTTTGGGACTGACCATTATCGGCGGGCTCTATCCTGATGAGCCGCATCCTGTAGGCAACATTGCCACCTGCGCGCCGCAAAGCGCACAAAGCTTGAGCCCCACAATCACTCAAGCATTAGGACGTACCCCCTTGCATATCTCGAGCCACTATCAAAACAGCCCTTATCCAGTGGCTAATGAGGATACAAACCATCCCTCTCACAAAATTATCGAGCGTATCGGACTATGTACAGGCGGCGCTCAAGATATGATTGAGCAAGCGGCTATGATGCGCTGTGATGCTTATATCTCTGGCGAGATCTCCGAGCGTACCACTCATAGCGCCCGTGAGCTTGCTATTGACTATTTTGCTTGCGGTCATCATGCCACAGAGCGCGGCGGTATTCAGGCACTAGGCGACAAAATTGCGCAACATTTTGGACTGTCCGTGCGCTTTATTGATATTGACAATCCCGCTTAGCGCCATAATAAGTACTCTAACGGCAAAAGCTTATAAAGCCTTTTTGCGCCACAAATTTTTTAGCTTTGCAAAGCGCCTAAAAAATGTTAGCACATTATCTGTGCCTACAAAAAATAGTTTTATGACCTATTAATCCTAAAAACAGCGCTATATTTGACCATCTATAGCGCTTTTGTTAATTTTCATCCTAATTTATTTAACTTAACTTGAATGTTACATTTAAAAGTATCATATTAGTAAGGTTGCACAAGAATGTTTTGTCATGAAACTTTCCATTTTCTACAGCTTCCGGTTATAGAGCGTGGCAATGGGAAGTCCTCTTAAATTTTGCTAACCGTTGTCGCAGTCATTTTTTATGACTATTTTGAGCGCACGGATGATGGGATTTTGAGCAGATTTCCTTTTATAGTGATAGTGGCTGTCTCAATATACAATAATAACCTTGCCGCTATCCTAGCCAAGCTTGGCAATTGGTGTATGTCTGCTGTTATAAAATCAAGCAGTCGCTTAAAAATGATTTTATAGCCGCCGCTAATGACACCAATTGCTAGACACCAGAGTGTCATTAAGTCGCTTACTCTTAATAGTGAGCGCGCTTTTTGATGCTCTTATCCTAGCGTTATAATCGTCAAGTTTGGCGGTTATGATGAAGGGTGCGTCTTAATAACTTATTCATGACCTTATCGCGATTTGATATATCAGATTTTCGGCTTAATCGAACCTCTATATAGCGAGTTAATATGGCACTAGTCTCTGTTATTGATGGGCAATAGGCTATAAAACAGCAGATTATCCTGATATTTATCCTATAGATATCAGGCTACAGACGCTGTTTACGATAAGCAGGATGGCTATGACTAGGAGACCTCCATGCAGCGTATTACTTATCGTGTCAAAGTATCTGCTCAAGGCGCCAAACGTCGTATTTCATATTTACTACGTCCCGCCACACGCCTATACCACACTAAAAGTAACTTCGTTCCATCGGCTCGTTTTGCCAAAACTAAAAAATTGGCACAAATATCCAGTATTGCTTTGTTGTCTCTGCCCGCTGAAAGTCTCACGACGATGAGTGCGCAGGTGCCAGCTTATGATCATGTTATGCTCCAAAAAACGTTAACCATTGCTGCTGTACCCGGTGACAGCACCTATTTTGCAACTGATGGCTTTCAACATGGCTTTGGCTATGATTTAGCTCGTAGCTATGCCGATGAGCTGGGTGTCACTATTGATTTAAAAGCTTATGCCAATGATGAAGCCGCTTTGAGGGCGCTCAAGCTAGGTCAAGCAGATATGGCTTTGACCACCGCTAGCAGCCAACTAAAAAGCGACTATGGGCTCGCCTCGATGAATGTCAGCTGTGGTTATGATAGCAGCTTGACACAAAACGGCTTGAATCCAAACGTCAGCTGGAGCTTTAAGCAAAGTGACGACCCCCTCTCACAAAAGGCTAGTAGCTTTTTGTGTGATAGTATTAAACTACAAAGCACGCAAAAATTAGCGGCTTTTTATAATCAAAATTTACTCAAAGATGCTTACAGTGAGAAGCATTTTAAACGTACCTTAAGCGAGCAATTACCCAATTATCAGTCCTCTTTTGAAGAGCACGCCCAGAACTATAATCATGATTGGGAGCTATTGGTTGCGATGGGCTATCAAGAGTCTCATCTTAATGCCAATGCCGTATCGCCAACAGGGGTGCGCGGAATTATGATGCTCACCACTAGTACAGCAAAGGCGATGGGCGTCTCTGACCGCATTGACCCCAGCCAAAGCATCAGTGGTGGCGCACGTTATTTAGAAGAGATGAAGGCAAGCTTCAGCGATGTACCCAAATCTGATCGTATTTGGTTTGCCCTTGCCGCTTATAATATGGGTCCTTATGCGGTCAAGCAGGTGCAAAGTGAGCTGCATGCCAAGGGTCTTGATGATAAAAGCTGGGCGAATGTCTATGCTTATTTATCAGAAAATAAAGCGGATAATAGCCGTTATGTCCAATGTATGCAATATGTGAGTAATATTAGAAGCTATCTTGAGACCATTAAAACTGAAATGGTGTAGTGCAGGCGATAGCTTGTACTCTTTTTTATAGTCATAG
>DAIPIF010000143.1:0-5397 GCA_036770925.1 Psychrobacter sp. | reverse complement strand
AAGGCTTTGAGTAACGTATTGGCAATCACTGCAATCGGCTCACCAAAGCGAAACGATTGGGTCAATAAGGTTTGCGGCAATGGCAGTTTTTTCATCGCATTCACCGCCCCGCGCCACTCATAAATCTGCTGATGGGCGTCACCGACATAAATCACTTGCTTGGATTGTTGGGTCAGAATACCCATCATCAAGGGGTCAGCGTCTTGCGCCTCATCAAATAAAATAAAGTCGGCAGGGATACTCGGTTTGGATAATGCCCAAAGTTTAAGATAAATATCATGCCCGATACCCGCCGGATGGCGCGCATCAATCGACTGTAGCCAGCGCTGCTCAACGGCAGGGTAGAGCATCTCACGCAATTGCTCGGCATCTGAGCCATCGAGCCAACTGGGAAATAATAAATGCCTTGGGGCAGGGTAGCTGGCGTGGGTACTACAAAAGTGACTCACCGCATCGCTGACAAAGCGCGCAAGGCGTGCCGATGTGAGGGTAATATATTTATTAACCCCATCCATTTGTCGGCGCACTTGTACCGGTTGTAAGCCCAAATCATCGCCTAAGCGTTTAGGTGAAAACCGTGGCAGAGATAACTTAGCCGTGATATCGCGTGGCACATGGCGATAAGCTAAGGAGTGAAAGGTACGACAATCCACATGAGCGGGGAATTTTGCTCGCGCGTCATTAGAAATCGCCTTATTAAACGCTAAGTATAAACCGCGCCCGCGCAAGCGCTCACCAATTAATTTAAGAGTGGTTGTTTTGCCAGCACCGGCATACGCCACCACTTTAAACGACTTATGATCCATCGCCATATTGAGTGCATTGAGCTGCTCATCGGTCGGATCACTCATATAAGCGGGCATAGATGCGGACATAACGTGACTACCTACAATAAAGGACTAAAAATAAAAAGACTAAAACCTTGGGGCTAAAAAAACCATTGCATAAACAATGGCTGATAAATCGTTGAGCGCGTGTTTTTATAGGGCAGCCGCCGTTTACTTTAAGGCGATTATTTCTCGAGGCTCACCGCCACTTTAGGCTTATCTTTAATCAATACTTTAGCTAAAAACAGCCCCAACTCAAACAGTAGCCACATCGGAAACGCCAGCATCAGCATCGACACCCCATCAGGCGGCGTCACAATCGCCGCAACCGCAAAGCAGCCCACAATAATATAACGGCGCTTATCCTCTAGGCTCTCAATGGAGACGATACCGACCAATATCAATAAAAAAGTCACCACTGGAATCTCAAAGGTAAGACCAAACACCATAAATAGTTTGAGCGCAAAGCTTAAATAACTGTCAATATCGGTCATCGGTAACACGTTTTGTGGCGCAAACATAATAAAAAACTTCAGCACGCCTTTTAATACCACAAAATAGGCAAACGCGACCCCTGCATAAAATAAAGTAATCGAGGCTAATAAGACAGGCACGGCCACTTTTTTCTCGTGCTTATACAGCCCTGGGGCGACAAACGACCATATTTGATACAAAATATACGGCATCGCAAAAAACGCGGCGACAAATATCGTCAAGCGAATCGGTGCCATAAAGTTTGAGGTAATATCAGTGGCAATCATCGTCGAATTAGCCGGCAGCTGGGCAACTAACGGATTGGATAAAAAATCATACAACTCGCGTGAAAAGCCCACAAGTGCCAAAAATATCACCAATACCGCAATACATATTTTGATTAAATGTGAGCGCAGCTCTATTAAATGCTCAGTAATCGGCATATCTGCTAGATTATCTAATAAATTATCCGCGCTATCGGCTGCTTCAGCACGACTCTCGCTATCGCTTGCCGTTTTGGTTTCGGCGTCGGCTATTTTTTGTTGACGGCTTTTTTGCTGTTTAAATAGTTTCATTCAGCCGTCTCCTGCTTCGATGCGCAGGCGGCTGATTGCGTTTGACTCGCTTTGGTCGCATCCGGTGGCTGAGTTGGTTTTTGGCTGTAGGACGGTTGATTATATAATAAGGCATCCGCTTGATAATTGGGCAGACGCGGCGCGGCAGGTAGCCTGCGAGCTTTATCATACGCGCCCAAACGAAACCACATATTTTCCCATGGACGGGTCATTATAGGTGAATTTGCCGCCGTGCTTAACTCAGCCGCTGTAGTGGTTTGATGGTCGCTATGGTGCGGCAAGTTATGGTTTGCCTCAATAGAATTTTCGGATGCATGTGCTGTATTAGCAGACGGCGTATCAGCAGAGTAGGGGTAATCTGAGTGCCGGCTGTCGTTTTGTAAGCTCTCAAAGGCTTTCATATTACCGCGCAGTTCTGCCATTTCACGCCTCATATCCGCTTCAGTCTGTCGGATTTTGGCAAGCTCTTTTTGCATTTGTTGGCGAGTTTCAGCCAAATCCAGCTCCGCTTCTATCTCAGACTGAATAGTCGCTGCGGCACGGCGTAGTTTGGCATACCATTGCCCAGCAGTACGCGCCGCCTGCGGCAGTTTTTCTGGTCCCAATACAATGAGGGCAATCACGCCAAATAAAAGTAATTCAGAAAATCCAATATCGAACATAATGGTCAAATATAATCATTAATCATGCAGCCGAATATAACGCGCTCATCATACAAGCGTGAGGTCTCAATACCTTTGCTATCGTATAAATAGCTATCCTCTAAACGACTATCTTCTACATGTTGTGCTTATCGTCAGTGGTTGTCGGGCTAATGTCTATCTCATTTATTGAATTATGGGTCTGTGAAGAGGGCGTTTGCTGCTCATGGTCAAGTACGCGCTGCTTTTTATTGGCGTGTTCGGTATTTTCATCTTTGACCGCCTCTTTAAAGCCTTTGACTGCGCCGCCCAAGTCCTTACCCGCATTTTTGAGTTTGGAGGTACCAAATACCACGACCACCACGACTAGTAAAATGAGCCAGTGCGTAATAGAAAAACTACCCATAATGCTATCCTTATACCTTGGTTTATCTATTGGTAGAGCGCTACTTTGACGCTATGCATCGCTATATAAGGCTTAATAAAGCCATAGTATATTATAACGCGTACTGACCTCAAAAAGCTAAAAACAAGCCCAGTCCGCTGACCCTGCTTGTTGTATTCAAGCCTAAAAAGCTATGAGCGTGCCGCTTTTTCATCAATACCCGATAGCCCAAAGCGTCTGGCTAATTCGGCAAGCACCGCATCGGACTCGATATCGAACCATGCCAGTCCCACTAAGGTATGAAACCACACATCCGCCACCTCATAGATAAGCTCATGGCGTGCCGCGTCATAATCCGCTTTATCTGTCTGTGCATCACAAGCGGCAAAATCTTTGGCAGCAATGATGCTCTCTGTAGCCTCCTCCCCCACTTTTTCTAGGATTTTATTTAACCCTTTAGCATAAAGGCTTGCGACATAAGAGCTATCGGCATCGGCTTGTTTACGCTCGGCTAATACGGTATCTAGCTGCTGTAAAATAGAGGGGTTTGGTGTTTGTTTAGTGCTGGCATGGCTGATGGTTTCTGGCTGATTCATACTGGCAGCATGAACCTGAGAATCAGCTGTCTTTGATGGCTCTGTATGGTAAATATCAGCAGGGTCTTTGAGCACCGCATCCACCGTTTGCCACTCGGGCGTATCACCTGATAAGTCTAAGCGCTGATAAAAACAAGACTCACGTCCGGTATGACAAGCGATACCGCCTGTTTGGGTCACGCTCAAGACGATGACATCAGCATCACAATCCATGCGAATCTCATGCACCCGCTGCGTATGCCCAGAGCTTTCGCCTTTGTGCCACAGCTTGCCACGCGAACGTGAAAAGTAAACCGCCGTTTGGGTTTGCGCGGTCAGCTGTAGCGATTCAGCATTCATCCATGCCATCATCAAGATGCGCCCTGATTGCTTATCTTGAGCGATAGCCGGTATCAGTCCATCAGCATTAAAAGTTATCGTGGTAAGCCAAGCAGGTAAGGTCATAATAGGGTCTGTTATAGTGATAATAAGAAATAAAAAGTATCGAGGGTGATTTTAAAAAGCGCCGTCTCAACGGTGGCTGTAACTTTGCAACACTTAAATCTCAAACGGTTGTGGCGGCGCTAACGACTCTTTCGTCATCGCATTCACCGCCACCACCTTTTTAAGCCGATAATCATAATTCACAAAATGCTGCCGCGCCTTCGCCACCAAAGAGCCATCATGCATCCGAGTAATCTTAATCGCGATATTGCCGCCTGTCTCCTCTAAATCCTCAACCCCAATCTCAAACAATAACTCCTCACGAGCCCGTACACGGCTGACAATATGGAGCTGTAAGCCATCAATCATAAGACCTTGATAGTCTGCATTAATCTCTTTGATACCTTTGGAGTACAAAAAGCGCGCACGTGCCTCAGTGAGTAGCGTCGTTAGAGATTCAAGCGTCAAATGCTGACCCACATCAATCTCAGTATTGCGCACACGCATTACGGTCTCAAAGACAAACACTTCACTATTAAAGGTTAGCTGTTGATCGGTCAATGTCATCTCCTACCTTATCTGTATAGCATGATTTGGGCGCTATCAGCATGTTTGGATTACCCGTCATGTATCAGCTGAAAATCATGCTATGAGGTCTAGCCATTATTGTTTATAAGTATTTTTATACGGAATCATGCTCTACTTAATCATAGCTTAGAGCGACTTTCAATCTATTTAGGCTGAGCGGTCAACTCATTTGTAAAAGCCATAAACTCCAAGCGCCCGAATCAGCGCTCATAATCCTAAATGATAATAGTCGCAATTATACCTTATCTGTCCCCCTAAACGAAAAAATCTATAAGCTGCCTAATCTTTACTAGCGCTATGAATAGGTATTAATAGCGTAGCTGTCAGAGAGCATAGAGGTCTGTCAAAACTTTACTTGGCAAAATAGCGCGTCTTCTGCTAAAATAGCGCCTCCCACCTCGAGGCAAAGACATAATAAGCGATTTTTATTAAAAAACAGCTCTATTATTTATTTGACGACCAGGTTATTTCTATCACAGAAACAAGAGGCAAGCACTCATGAAAGTGAAGATGAAAACTAGAAGCGGCGCCGCAAAACGCTTCAAAAAAACAGCGAATGGCATTAAGCGTAAGCAAGCATTCAAAAGCCATATTTTAACCAAGAAGTCAGCTAAGCGTATTCGCCAGTTGCGTGGTCTTAAGATGGTTGACAAGTCTGACGAAGCATCTGTTCGTCGCATGTGTCCTTACCTCTAACTGACTAGTGTCATTTTGTTTGTTAAAAACAGCTGACATTGTAATCTGACAACGATGTTTATTATTTAATAACCTCGTTACTCGCTTAATCGTATAAAATCTTGGAGTAAATTATGGCCCGTGTAAAACGTGGTGTTCAGGCAAATCGCCGTCACAAAAAAATCTTAAAGCGCGCAAAAGGCTACTACGGTG
>DAIPIF010000142.1:0-5399 GCA_036770925.1 Psychrobacter sp. | reverse complement strand
AGTTGACTTTTAATCAATTGGTCCCGCGTTCGAGTCGCGGTCGGTCCACCATATTCTAAAAACCCCAATCACTAATAATGATTGGGGTTTTTTTTGGCTCATTTTTATCCTTGGCTGGTCTTTATCACTGGTTTTTTAATACCACTCATACCCTAAATCATAAGGACTGCTCAGTTTGCCGCCAGCCAAGCTTATGCTTAATGGTATCTTTTACCGTGCGTGGATAGGTGGGCGCTTGTGAGATGAGCCTATCAAAAGTAGCTGCATCAATCGACAGCTCGCGTCCGTGTGCCATCATCACCACAGAGGCATTGAGCGCTTTTATTTTTTGCAGTGAGCTAATATAAGCTTTGGGATCATACATAGGAAAGGGCGCAACAAACTTATGACGCAGTTTAATAATCAAGTCGGCGGTATAAACGCGGCGGCTGGGCTCATGAAACAATGATAAATCACGATCGGTATGCCCAGGTGTTTCTATAATTTGCCAATCCTCAAACTCAGGAATACAGTCGCCCTCTTGCACACGGATATCCGCATATAAGTGCGCGGCATACCACAGATTTTTGAGTGTACAGCCTTGCCGCCGCGCCACATAATACGCCAATCCCGTATCAATCAAGTGCATGAGCTGCCCACTAATGCCGCTATACCATTGATGCGGTTTATCCGCCGAGACAATGTTACAGCCGGTCGCCTCTCGCAGCTTATTAGCGCCGCCTGCATGATCAGGATGCATATGCGTGACCACCACTACCTTTAAGTCGCTTAGGGGACGCTGCAAGATGGTTTGGATGTAATCAAGCACTATGGGCACATCAGGACGGCTACAGCCATCTAATAACAGCAGTTTATGTGGATATATGACCAGATAGGTACTTTGAATATGCCCCTCTAAACGTACTATTTTACTAAAACTCATGTCTCATCCTTGGCTCATTCATTGAATAATATCGCGTTTTTCTATTAAACCATATTGATAACCAAATGCTAGTATAGCGCTGCTGGTTTTAAAGTAATCCCTTTTTAGTGAACGCCTAGGGGCGTTGAAAGTGCTTTTTTTAGCCACTAAAGATACAGAATCAGAAAATCTCATGGCAGCTTGAATAAAGATTATCGGCAATTATGAGTTGTTTTAAATGCGCCATCCTTTGGCTCTTACCAATGAATAGTAAACAAAACCCTTGTTAACGTTGTAGATATTGGGTTAAAGTTTACATTCACTGTATTAAATCAATAAGCCAATCATAGACATCAAAGCAGCGCCCTATCGGGTCTTATTTGAAACTTTAGGTCAGTATTGATAAAAATTAGCTTAATTACCAACAAGGAAGTTCGTTATGTTATTGAATAATGAGGTGCTACGAGCGCGCGTCAGATTACTCGGCTCATTTTTAGGCGATGCCATTTCTCGCCAATCTGGAGCAGATACCGTACAAACGATTGAGAAATTGCGGCGCGGATTTATTCAACAACGGCGCGAGCATAATGAAGCGCACAAACAACAACTCATTGACCTCATTGCTTCTTTGGACAATCAAACCCTAAAAAATGTCATCCGCGCATTCTCTATTTATTTCTTTTTGGCAAATTTGACAGAAGAGAATTATCTACGTGAGCAGCGGCGCGCCATGCGGGCGCAGTCCAATCAAAGCTGGGAGGGCTCATTTCGCCATACTTTGCTTGAATGCCGTGAGCGCAATATAGAACCTGCGCAAATCAAGGAGCTGATTGACAACTTAAAGTTTATGCCTGTTTTTACCGCGCATCCGACAGAGGCGCGCAGACGTACCACGATGAATATCCTACAAACCCTGTATCAGCATAGCGATGCATTAAACGATTTATCGGAGGGTAGCCAAGCTTTTGAGCAGGCCAAACAAAAAACGGCCGAAACCATTGATTTATTATGGTCGTCCGATGAAGTGCGTACCCGCAAGCCACTAGTTTACGACGAGATTAATAACGGTCTACATTATTTTAATGCCAGTTTATTTACCGCCATTCCTAAAGTGTATCGGAATATTAAAGACGCTATTATTGAAACCTATCCTGAATTGAGCGATTATCCCCTGCCTGCCTTTGTCAGCTTTGGCTCATGGATAGGCGGCGATAGAGACGGTAATCCGTTTGTCACTCATGAAACCACGGAAATGGCGGTATTGATGCATGCCAATGCCGTATTGCGTCATTATCAAGTATTGCTCAAAAAACTGCGCCGCGAGCTGGTACATAGCGATAGTATTGTAGATATTGCCGCTGAAGTTTATAGCCGTATCACCGATTATAGCGAGCTTGATAAAGCCGTCTTCTCCTACAATCTTGATGACTATAATAATGAGCCTTATCGCCGATTATTATCCCTAATTATTGCCAAAATTAAAGCCACTACTCTACACATTCAAAGCCAAGGCACTGATATTGAAGCCGAAAAAAATGCTTACGCCTCGCCACAGCATTTATTAGAGGATTTGCGCCTTATTCGTGAAAGTGTCAAAAAGCATGATAAAGCGCATGCCGATGGTGCTTTGCTAGATATGATACGTTTGGTGAAAACCTGTGGTTTTCATTTAGCCGCGCTTGATATTCGCCAAGATTCAGGATATCACTTTGAGGTCATTGCTGATATTTTTGCCAACGCCTCCAATTTACCTGATTATAATCAACTCAGTGAAATAGAGCGCCAAGAATGGCTCACTCGCTTACTGAGTAAAGCGGGGACGCCGCTGATTTATACCGATAATTTAAGTGCGCAAACACGCGAGCAGCTTGCCTTAATGCAGTCAGTGGCAAAACTGCGCAAGCTGGTCGGCGATGACACCTTTGGTAGTTATGTCATCTCCATGACCAATAATGCCAGTCAATTATTGGAAGTGTTGTTCCTAATGCGTTTTGCCGGCTTATCAGGTATCGATGATAACGGCAAGCTATTTGCCGCGCTGCCAGTAGCACCTTTGTTTGAAACAATTGAAGACCTCAAAAACATCGATAAAATCTTGCCGACGGTTTTAGATAATCCACTATATCGTGGATTACTTGAGCATTCAGATAATACCCAAGAGATTATGCTCGGCTACTCAGACTCCTCCAAAGATGGCGGTATCATCACCTCCGCGTGGCAGCTATATAGCGCTCAGCAAACCATCACCCGCATTGCTGACAAATACGGTATCAATACCCGTTTGTTCCATGGTCGTGGCGGCTCCGTTAGCCGTGGTGGTGGCTCAACCCACCAAGCGATTGCCGCCCAACCGGCAGGCACTTTGACTGGACAAATTAAATTCACCGAGCAAGGCGAAGTGCTTTATGCTAAATATGCCAATCCAGATACCGCCGTCTTTGAATTAACTATGGGCATCACCGGCGCACTCAAAGCCAGCTCGTCAAGGTTTATCGAGCAGCCGCAACAGCTCGATAGCTATGAAGCCTTGTTTGCTAATTTAGCCGATGCAGGCGAGAAGCAATATCGAGAGCTGACCGATAATACAGAAGGCTTTTATCAGTTTTATTCTGAAGCCACGCCCGTACAAGAAATCTCCTTGCTCAATATTGGCTCACGTCCTGCCCACCGCAAAAAAGGCTTACCAAGCAAGTCCACTATTCGGGCGATACCTTGGGTTTTTGGCTGGTCATTGGCACGCTTTACTCTGCCCGCTTGGTATGGCGTGGGCAGTGCTTTAGATAGTGTTAAAAAAGACGAAGATTTAATGAAGGAGATGAATGAAAACTGGGCGTTTTTTAAGGGATTTATCAGTAATATTGAAATGGCATTTACCAAGTGTGAGATAAATATTGCAGAAGCTTACAGCCAATTGTGTGCCGATGAGGAGCTGCGCCAGCAAGTGATGCAAGCGGTCACTGAAGAGCATCAGCTGACCCATGATAATCTCAACTCCTTACTCAATCAACAAGCGCTGCTATCGAGTCAGCAAGAGTTAGCCGCCTCGCTACAGTGGCGCAATGCGTACTTAGATCCGATTAACTATATCCAAATTGAATTACTCAAACGCATCCGCCAACCAAATAATACAGAGGATGAGCTAGCGGTAGAAGATGCCTTAATTCGTAGTATTAACGCCCTTGCCGCAGGCTTGCGTAATACCGGTTAAATTTTAAAAGGTGATTTTATTTTATAAAACAGCCGCAGTTTTTTTAAAAACTAACAGCTGATTATGAGCTGGCATTATATGCGTTGCATCTAGTGTCAGCTGCTGTTGGTTTGCCAACGCAATAATATCTTCTTTATGACGAATGCCGCTTTTGGCATCACGTTGTCTTAAACTCATATCAAACTGCTGATTACTGGCACTGGTATAGCTACCATTTTCGTTAAATGGTCCATAAACGATAAACTTACCCTCAATAGGTAACACATCGCCCACCAGACTAAATAGCCGCTTAACCAAGTCCCAGCTGATAATATGTAGTGTATTAGCCGTAAACACAGCATCATAAATTGTACCCGTCACTACGCTGGGTATTGGGTCATAAGCTAAATCAAAAGCGAGTGGCGGATGCAAATTAGATACAGGATAAGCGTCATGCCAAGCCTTAATAATATCGTGATTGGCTATTACATCGCTCGTTTGCCACTGTAAATGCGGCAATCTTGGCGCAAAATAAACACTATGCTGACCCGTTCCCGACCCCACCTCCAACACCTGCGTAAAACCGACCAATTCCTGCTGTAAAACATTTAAAATGGCAGCTTTATTATTCTCACAGGCTTGCGAAAATGGCAAATGACTGGCTCGATTAATATTCGTATTTCCAAGGTTTGGTTTATTCATAACACTTTTTAATATCTACTTATTTAAAATGAATCGCTAATATATCCCAGCTTCTACCCCAGCAGCAAGGATCATCGCCAGCTCCTCGACTTGTTCAACAAAATCATCTTGCCAACTGCCTTGTAAAATAAGCGTCTCTTGAACTTGGTTCCAACGTAGTCCTGTAATAATAGTCTGCATGGCAAGCCTTGTTCCCGTACCATCATGCCCTGCTCGAATATATAAGGCAAACGGCATACCTTGCTTTTTCTCAAGCACAGGATAGTAGCAGCGATCAAAAAAGTCTTTGGTCAGCCCTGCCATATAAGATAAGTTTTCGGTGGTTCCTAATAATAGCGCATCAGCCGCCAGCACATCTTCAGGCTGCGTATCTTGCGGTGACTTCAGCACTACCTGAATATTAATATCAGGATGATTAGCACCTCGATACGCCGCTTGAGCTAACTTTTTAGTATTTTCTGATGGAATATGAGCAACGATAAGTAATGTTTTAGAAGTCATTTTAACTCCCTTCAGCACAACTGATTGTCAGATTCTGGATAATGTCAGGATGAATACTTTTAGCAACCGGACAAGTAAGCGCAGTGTTATAGAATATCTTTTGCGTTT
>DAIPIF010000141.1:0-5406 GCA_036770925.1 Psychrobacter sp. | reverse complement strand
CATGATCTATGAGATGGTGAGCATCGAAAACCAATCCAAAGGGACGAAATGTGTGAACTTTGGGAAAGGCAAGGGCAAAGAAAGCGACATGCTTTGTAGTCTTATCCCCAACTAGTAGGTAGTAAAATGAAACGTCTGCGGATAAAGATACCGCACCTACCAACTTAGTTTTATAATTATGCTTTATATTATTCAAACTCAGCTGCTGTATAACCTTGATAGGATAAAGGATCACATCATGAAACATACTCCACATCCTCGGTCTAGTAAAACTATTTGGCCTATCAAAGCGTTAAGCGCGGCCGTGATCTTTGGTTTGGCAACGATACCTGCTCATACCAGCACAGTAGTAAGTCGTAAGCCAATCGGTGATCTTGAGATTTACGCGCCGGCCAAACCTGGAACGGCTTCTATCTTTATGATGCTTGATACTTCAGGAAGTATGGATAACAGAAGTATTAGTGTGGATTATCCAGGTCAAGGGTTTAGCTCAAGTTGTAGTGAATCAGCTCAGTCTTCAGAAAAAATTACTCCCACTATTTATGGCCGCAAAGCAAAAACCACAGCTAATGGTAGTATCGTCATTGATGATAATGGCGATCCTGTGATGGTCAAAGATACGTCAGTAATTAAATATAATACTTCGTACACTCCTAAAGGTTGCAAAAAATCTAGTAATATAAAATTCTCACGGATGGAGCGACTAAAACTGGCGCTGATTGAGCTGCTTGCTGACGATGTTTTTGATGATAAAAATCGCCTAAAAGAAACAGGAAGCTTACCTGATGACTATTCAGTTGGAACGGGCAACTTTGGTCCAAGTAGTAGCTTGGATATTGGGGTCGTAAGAGTACCAACTAGACCACTGACACCAGAGCAGCGCATAGCATTAATTGAGGAGATTAAAAAGCTTAGCGCAGTCAGTTGGACGCCAACAGCCCATGCGCTTGCTGAGGCCGGCGCTTATATGATGGGCACAACCACAGTCAATAGAAACTATAATTCTTATAGTGGCTTTTCTAGGTCTGTAGATGAAGCTAAAACGCTTGATAAGCAAAGCTATAAGTCTCCTTTAAATACTACAGAATGTAGTGGCAATGGTATTTATCTATTGACAGATGGTGAGCCTAACCATAGCAGTGATGCTAGAGCTAAAGCGGTAATGAATGCTTCATTATCATACTCAAACCAGCTGTCAGTACAGAGTTGTAATTTACTTCCAAATGGTAATTCGGGTAGCGAAAGCGCGTGGGGGTGTATGGCAGAATACGCGACCATTTTACGAAATACGGCTAATAATCCTCAACAGCAGCCGATAAAAACAGCAACCGTAGGCTTTGGGAAAGACTTTGCTGGACTAAATGATAAGCGCAGTATCATTGTCAATGGTAAAATTAAAGACGTTGTGGATTGTAGTAAAGGTAGCGTCAGTACCGATACGCGTAACTTATGTAAACTTGGTGAGCGTCGCGGCGATAACGAAGTCAAAACCTTTGGTGATGGTGGTTTTTATTACACTGAAGAGTCCTCTGATATCGCAGCCAGTATCGTTGATTTTGCCTCAGGACTTGTCCAAATCATCAATACCGCCCCCTCAGGAACGATTACCATTCCAGATGACCCGTATCAAGTGGCCAATCAATTGCCCTATGCCTATCTGCCGATGCTTGATCCTGACATCAACTCAGCCGCCACGACTTGGCGCGGTAATCTTAAAAAATACAACTTAAATCAAGGTACACTGTTTGGCAAAAGTAATCAGCCACTTTATGAAGATGTGGCTGGCAACTTAAGCCCGTCAGCTCAAGATTTATGGCAAGAGTCTCCAATGACGTCAGAAGGTAAGCCTGCCAATAATAATATAGCCGCAGGTGGTGTTTATGCACGATTAAAAACCCCCAAGTCTGGACTGACCAGTGTTCGAAATGTGTATGTTGAGGATGTCGCTTCAAATACAAGCAATACGCCAATACTTCGTAAAATCGGAGTAGAATCATCTGGTAAAGCCACAGGGTTTTCAGCGCTTCTCGACCCACTTACTAGAGATCAACTCAATCAACGACGCTTATTAAGCTTTTTGGGATTTGATATTGTCAGAAGTAGAGGTAATACCACCACTTTGCTAAATAGCAGCGGCCAGGCAACTGATAATGTCAGCGTAGATGAGGTTACAATGTTACCGCCATCTCAAGACATTAGGGTATTAGGCGGCATCGTTCACTCAACACCTACTGTGGTGTCGTACAGTGCTGTTTTAGATGATCGTGGCCGAATCACCAACGATCGTGAAGACTACGTGTTATTTGGGTCGATGGATGGCGCACTGCATTTAGTCGAGGCCAAAACTGGAAAAGAAGAGTTTGCGATCATCCCTAATATCATGCTTGAGCGCCAGCCTACAGCGCTTGTTGATGGTTCTATCAAAGATGAGGTAGGAACGCCTTATTTTGGCGTGGACGCTCCTTGGCTAGTCACCACGGACTATAAGTTTGATTTGGACAATAAAAAGGTCACCGTAGATACCGCTGGAAATAAAGGCATGTTTGCTTATGGCGGTCTGCGCATGGGCGGTGAGGCGCTGTATGGTATCGATATCAGCAAAAGATCCGACCCTAAGATTCAGTTTAGTATCACTCCTCAAGGTTTAAAATCAGCCACGAGTGGCAAATCAAACGCTTCAGGGTTTTCAAGACTAGGGCAAATTTGGAGCAAGCCAACTGCGGCTAAGATTCGTCTAACTCATGATAAAGACCCGATTGAGGTCATCATCTTCGGTGGTGGTTATGATATGGCGTATGAAGAAGAGAGTTATTATGCCACTTCTGCTAGCCCAGCTAGCGGCAATGCCATCTACATGATCGATGCCAAATCAGGAGAGTTAATCTGGTCTACCAGCCATGAGTCAACCTCTGGTAAAAATCAAAAAACAGCCAGTATGATTCATAGTATCACAGGGGAGATTACGGTGCTTGATCGTGATAATGATGGGCTAATGGATCATTTGTACTTTGCTGATTTGGGCGGTCAGGTATTCCGCGCTGATTTTGAAAACGCTCAGCCTAAACAAGGTAGTATTGCTGCTATCAATAATTTTAGCAACAAAGGCGTCACGCGTGTCTTAGATGCTAGCGCTAATGTGGATAAAAAATACAGTTATCGCTTTTATACCCGTCCTGTAGTTAGCTTTTATCGCAGTGAGGGCGGTCCAAACAACGGTAATATCTTTGCGCTGGTCAATGTTATCTCAGGAAATCGCAGCTCACCTCTATCTAAACTTAGAAACGGTAATAAATATGCCAACCGGGTATATGGCATTATTGACACCGATATTGCCAGTGCAGATTTGTATAAAGACAGTTTCAATAAAACCATTAAGGATTTGAAGGAAAGCCAGCTGATTGATTTAGACGATGAATTAGATGATGAGGTCGTTAGTAGTGAGGATAAAATTGAAGCTAGAAATGAAATGGTTACAGGTCAGAAAAAAGGCTGGTACTATCCATTGACTCGTTTTGATGGGTACAATAAGGTCCGTTACAATAAAGGCATAGGGGAGATGGCGGCAATCAATAAAGTTTTATACACCACCGTATATAACCCAGATAAGGTCTATGGTAGCGTGTCAAGTTGTGCTGCTCGCATCGTAGGCGGCTCCGAGCGCCAGCTCTATTGCTTACCGTACGGAATTTGTATGGATGACGACTCAAAAACAGGAACAGGTGGCTTTATCCCGGCAGGTCAAGGTATTCAGGAGCTGACCTTAGGAGCACTTGATAGCGAAAATACTGACATCAAAGTTCTTGTCGGCACCACAAGCTTAAGCGAGCGCATCAAAGAAGCCAATCGAGCAGGTTACGGTAAGGATGACGCTAAGAATAACAGTAATATAAAAGATCTGTATCCAGGAGACGGTGACGCACCAAAAAGAGATCGAGGTGATGGAAGTGCCGCGGAGTATTTGTTTAATGAGCGCTATACCTTGCAGCCAAACGCTTGGTACGAGCAAAAAGTAGGCGAATCATAATGCCAGCACTCAGCTCACAACCTTGCTTATGCCATTTCCATCGGCCAAGCAGTAGCGACGGCTTTACGCTGATTGAATTGATGATTATCGTATTTATCATCGGAATCTTGGCATCTATCGCGATTCCTAGCTATAGACGCTATGCGGTACAAAATGCAGAGCGCGATGCTCAGGCCAAAATGCTTCAACTGCAGCTCGAGCTTGAACGCTGGCGCGCCCGTGCCTTGACTTATCAAGGGTTTCTGCCGCAAAAAGTGAGTGGCAGTTCGGTCAGTTATGCTTATGATGCGGATAATAAAATCATCTATGTGCCAGAAGGCAGCAACGCCAATAACTACCGCTACAAAATCACCTTGGTCGATGGCACCCAAACCAGCAAGTCGCTGATCAGTGGCGCCTCAGGCAATGATGTTAACACCGCGGTAGGACGCTCTTGGCGGATGCTGGCCACGCCAAACGACAACGGTATCACCAAAAACGCTCATTATATTTTGCTCACAAGTTCAGGACTGCGCTGTCAAAACACTAATGTGATCAAACTATCTGTCAAAGACTGTACCACCATCATCGGCTCAGAGGACTGGTAATGACAAAAAGCATTCGCTATCGGCAATCAGGATTTACCCTCATCGAGCTGATGATCGTCGTCGCTATCATCGGTGTGCTTGCTGCCGTCGCTTATCCCAGCTATCAGCGTTATGTTATTAAGACCAAGCGCACGGACATGATGAGCGAGATGCAAAATATCGCAAGTACCATTGAAAGTCGAAAATTGGCTCAGGGTCGTTATAGCAATGATTTGATTTCAGGGCTTGGTGGCGACTACCCAAAACAAGGGGCTGTACTGTATAAAGTTACTTTTACGCCTAACCCTTTGACTGCGCAATGGACGATCAAAGCTGAACCGCAATCTGGTCAGATAGTAGGCGACGGCACATTAACTCTAAACTACCAAGGGCTCAAATGCCGAGATACCACGTGCGGCACAGGCGAGCAGTGGAATAAATAAAAGCTAGAGTATTTAGAGAAACTGACAATAATTGTCATAGTCGGCTTTTAACAGGGCTATTAAATCAATACACTGACACTTTTGAGTAGAAAAGTTGTGATATTAGTTACTTGAAATAACCTAATCAAGAAAAATATGCCATAAATTGGTCAATATTTGGTCAATAATTCTATCATCGCTAAAACATTTGGTTCAAATAATAGGATTGGCACGGTAACTGCAACAATTATAGTAAGAAATAAATTTAAATTGTACATAAAGTCGACAGAATGTTGTAACTGGCTTTATATTCCCCAGAAGGAGTTCTTATGAACACTGCTCAAAAAGGTTTTACCTTAATCGAACTAATGATCGTTATCGCCATTATCGGTAT
>DAIPIF010000140.1:0-5440 GCA_036770925.1 Psychrobacter sp. | reverse complement strand
AGATTACACAACAATAAGCACGATTCCATTCATTTATCTATCAAATAGACGATTATTATGAATAGTATAACTAAACAAGCAGCTGGCGCAGGACATACCGAACTCGCCGCTGATAATGCGCATTACATCGAATCTCTCTATGAGCAATATCTAAACGACCCGAACAGTGTCGGTGCGGATTGGCAAGATTACTTTAAGCAGTACCAATCGCCAAATGATGCTCATCATAACGCCATCAAAGATCAGTTCCTATTATTAGCGCGCAATCAAACCGCTAATAAAGGTGCGCCTGCTAGCGCCGCGGATGCTGCAAACGCAGCCCACTGTATGGATCCCAAGCAAATGGGTGTGCAGCAGCTGATTTCTGCCTATCGCCGCCGTGGTCATCGCCGCGCTAAGCTTGATCCTTTAGCGCTGCATCCGCGTAATGACGTCATCGATTTGACCCTAGAGTATCATGGGTTATCCGAAGCAGATTTGGATACGGTATATCCTACCAATGATTTAAATATCGGTAAATCTGAAGCGCCGCTGCGTGAGATTATCGAAATCATGGAGCGGGTCTATTGCCGTTATATCGGTATAGAATATATGCATGTGACCACGAGCGTTGAGAAGCGCTGGATGGAACAATACCTTGAGACTAATCTAGGTCATATCGAGTTTGATAAAGAAAAGCGCTTGTCTATTCTTGAGCGCTTAACGGCGGCTGAAGGGTTAGAGAAATACTTGGCGCGTAAATATACTGGCGTCAAGCGTTTCGGTCTAGAAGGCGGTGAGAGCTTTATTCCTGCGGTGAGCGAAATCATCCAACGTGCTGGCGGTTATGGCACCAAAGAGATGGTCATCGGCATGGCGCACCGTGGACGCCTCAACCTTTTGGTTAATATCTTAGGCAAAAGCCCCGCTGATTTATTTGACGAATTTGATGGCAAAGTACAGCCAGAAAAAGGTTCAGGCGATGTGAAGTACCACAGTGGTTTTTCCTCTAACGTCATGACCCCAGGTGGTGAGGCGCATTTAGCCTTAGCTTTTAACCCGTCACATCTTGAGATTGTCGCTCCTGTGCTACAAGGCTCAGTGCGCGCGCGTCAAGTGCGTCGTAATGACCAAGTCGGTTATGGGGATAAAAAGGGCAATCCTGCAGATGGTAACTCTGTACTACCGATAGTGGTGCATGGGGATGCTGCATTTGCAGGGCAGGGCGTGGTACAAGAGACGTTCCAGATGTCTCAAACTCGTGCTTATACCACGGGCGGCACGCTACATATTGTCATCAATAACCAAGTGGGCTTTACTACCAGCCGCCAAGAAGATTTGCGCTCTACAGAATACTGTACCGATGTCGCAAAAATGGTGCATGCGCCTATCTTACACGTAAACGGTGATGACCCTGAGTCGGTCATCTTTGCTGCCCAATTGGCACTTGATTACCGTCATGAGTTTGATAAAGACATTGTGCTTGATTTATTCTGCTATCGTCGTAACGGTCATAACGAAGCCGATGAGCCGTCTGCCACGCAGCCACTCATGTATGCGGTTATCAAAAATCTACCCACGACGCGCACTTTATATGCTCAGCAACTCATTGAAGCTGGCGTCATCAGTAACGCAGAAGTCGAAAAATACGAAGACGACTATCGTGAGTCGCTTGATCGCGGTGAGTATGTGGTCAACTCTTTGGTCAGAGAGCCTGACGAAGCTTTATTCGTCGATTGGTCACCGTACTTAGGTCATGATTTGGTTGATGACTGGGATACTGGTGTCGATATTGACAAGCTAAAAGGCTATGGTCGCCGCATGGCACAGATGCCAGAAGGCTACAAGCTACAGCGCCAAGTTCAAAAAGTCGTCGAGCAGCGCTTAGCGATGCAAACTGGTGAAGAGCCCCTTAACTGGGGTGCGGCTGAGACGTTAGCCTATGCCAGTTTGGTCGATAATGATGGCGTACTGGTACGCATTACCGGTGAAGATGTCGGGCGTGGTACGTTCTCACATCGTCATAGTGAGCTATATAATATTAATGATGGCAGCATGTATGTGCCATTGGCGCATATCAGCGAGACCCAAGCGCGCTTTGCCACTTATAACTCATTGTTATCAGAAGAGGCGGTATTGGCGTTTGAATATGGTTATGCCACGACAGTGCCAAATGCATTGGTTGTTTGGGAAGCGCAGTTTGGCGACTTCGTCAACGGCGCACAGGTGGTCATTGACCAGTTTATCTCCAGTGGCGAAACCAAGTGGCAGCGGGTGTGCGGTTTAACCATGCTCTTGCCACACGGCTTTGAAGGTCAAGGTCCTGAGCACTCCTCAGCCCGTCTTGAGCGCTTCTTACAGTTATGTGCCGAAGACAATATGCAGGTGATTACCCCAACCACGCCGGCACAGATATTCCATGCGTTACGCCGTCAAGCGGTACGTCCGATTCGTAAGCCATTGGTGGTGATGTCACCGAAGAGTTTGCTCCGTCATAAGTTGGCAACCTCGCAGCTAGACGAGCTAGCGAACGGTAAGTTTGAGACGGTATTGCCTGAGATTGATAAGCAAGATAATGACAAAGTGACCCGTTTGGTGCTTTGTGGTGGTAAGGTTTATTATGACTTACTTGAGCAGCGCCGCGCCTTAGGTCTAGAGCATGTGGCTATCGTGCGTATTGAGCAGCTGTATCCACTGCCAGAGCAGCGTCTGATTGCTGAGCTTGAAAAGTATAGCAATCTAAAAGAGATTGTTTGGACGCAAGAAGAGCCATTGAACCAAGGAGCTTGGTACTATCTAGCGCCGCATATGTTCCGCATTGTGGTGCCGCATCCAACCAAAGCCAAAGTGATGGAGCCAGTAGCGCGTCCTGCGAGCGCCGCCCCTGCGACAGGCTCACCCAAATTACATGCCAGTCAACAAAAAGCGTTGGTAGCAGGTGGTCTGGGTGTCAGTGTTGATGAGTTGGTACAATAGCTCTAGATACAGACTCAACACTTAATGATAGAGTGGCGTGACGATTGTTATCCGCCCTCTATCATAATGATTTTATCACCCCGTTTTTATGCCCCAGCTTTGCTGACAGAGACGTTACCACGGCGGCTGACAAGGATAGATTATGGCAAGGATAAACTATGGATAGCGTTGACCATTTTTTTAATACCCTAAAGCCTGAGCAAAAAAGCGCTTATGATACTATTGATTATATTCGCAAGCACGGCGGTGGTGAATTAAACGTCTGTCCTTATGAGATTAGTGATTCTCTGTTATATCCCTTTGCTATGCTCGATTTTGATTTTCTCCATCCCACCGCTGATTCAAGCTTTTATGATCATGGGGCGGTGAAAAAAACGCTAGCCGCCATGCGGCAAATGGACTGGAGTGCATTCGCTCACTCATTAGATGAGCAGCTCACAGAAAAGGCAGGTGAAGATTACGGTTTTTGTCTGACGGATATGAGCGACCTCTGGGAAGAGATATTTAGCGACTGGCAAAAGCTGTTTGAAAAAGCGGATGCTGAAAACTTATTTGTTTTTTCATATTGTGATGACGAAAGATTAAAAGATTTTTATTAAGCGTATTTTTATTACGCACCTACTATTTATTGCAAAATAACAACTTATTAAGGAGCCTATCATGGCTGAGATTAAAGCACCCGTATTTCCAGAATCAGTTGCCGATGGTACTATCGTTGAATGGCACGTCACTGAAGGTCAGCAAGTGAATCGTGATGATTTATTGGCTGAAATTGAGACGGATAAAGTCGTTTTAGAAGTGGTTGCCCCTGATAATGGCGTCGTGACCAAAATCATTAAGCAAGTGGATGATGTGGTGTTATCTGATGAGCTTATCGGTGAGTTTGAAGCGGGCGCTACTGCCAGCGAAGCGCCTGCGGTAGATCCTAATCAACCAGCAGCTCCTGTGCAAGCCAAGCAAGTAGTAGATGGCGGCGAGCCTGTACAAGCAACTGACAATAAAGGCAGCACTGACGCCGATCACAAAGACCAAAGCCCAGCAGTACGTAAAGCGGCTAAAGAGTCTGGTGTTGACCCGAAAGATGTCGCAGGCAGCGGTCGTGGCGGTCGTGTGACCAAATCAGATATGGCAAATCCGACCCTCAAAGCCGACAGCAGCATTAAGTCGGATGCAGGTCGCCCCGTTGCTGAATCTACAGGCGAGCGTACTGAAAAACGTGTACCTATGACTCGTCTACGTAAGACCGTGGCGAACCGTCTATTGTCAGTAACGCAAGAAACGGCGATGCTAACCACGTTTAACGAAGTGAACATGAAGCCATTAATGGACATGCGCGCTAAGTATAAAGACCAGTTTGAGAAACGTCATGGTACGCGTCTTGGCTTTATGTCTTTATTCGTAAAAGCCGCCACTGAAGCGCTAAAACGTTTCCCAGCAGTCAACGCCTCGATCGATGGTGATGACATTGTTTATCACGGTTACTACGATATCGGTGTAGCGGTTTCTTCAGATCGCGGTCTGTTTGTCCCAGTCTTACGTGATACTGATCGTATGAGCATGGCAGACGTTGAAGGCGGTATCCGTGACTTTGCGGGTAAAGCACGCGATGGTAAATTATCGCTTAACGATATGACTGGCGGTACGTTTACGATTACTAATGGTGGTGTGTTTGGCTCATTGATGTCAACACCTATCTTAAACGCCCCACAAACTGCGATTTTAGGGATGCACGCTATCAATGAGCGTCCTATGGCGGTTAACGGCGAAGTGGTTATTCTGCCCATGATGTACCTAGCGCTATCTTACGACCATAGAATGATTGATGGTAAAGATGCGGTACAGTTCTTAGTCACTATCAAAGAGTTGGTTGAAGATCCAACCCTGTTATTGCTAGACCTATAAGTTTAAGAGCTTGTATCGGAGCCAATCTGATACAAGCTTTTTTAAAGCCAATAGATGAGAGTTGTCTGTGTCTATAATATGACCTGTGTAATAAGAGTATAGCTATGCGCTTTTTTGACGCTATTAATGGATTGCCCAATACCGATTTGAGTGATGAGCAAATAAATGAGCTCCATGCTGAAATAAAAGGTTTGGATGATTTTTTTAACCAAAATTATCAACAAAGCGATAGGTTTGCCAATAATTTTTGGGATAAATTCTCTATATTGCTTGATAAATATGGCTTTAATATTGACACGCAAGAAGTTATCCTTGATAGATTATATCAGGTAGAAGAGTGTCAAGCTTTTGCTGCAAATATGATAATAACCATTAGAAACGCAGCAGATGACAGTGATTTTTGTGAATACACTTATGAGCAAATATTATCAGAGATGCAAGACGATGACTCTTAAATAAGACGACTTATAACAGCAAAATAATAGCAGATTAAAACATCCCTATTTAAAAACTTAAAAAGGAATAATAATATGAAAGACAATTATGATCTAGTCGTCATCGGCGGCGGTCCTGGTGGTTATGA
>DAIPIF010000139.1:0-5449 GCA_036770925.1 Psychrobacter sp. | reverse complement strand
TGACGATAACATGCCAGCAAGCGACATGCTTGATCGCACTGGCATGGAAGAACTTGCCAGCACCAGTAAACGCCAAACAGCCAACAACAAAGCCGTGGCACTATTGGCCACGATCAAAGAGCAAGGTTTAACCCGTGATGATCTAAGCGCGGAGCAATTGGCCGATCTTGCCGCATACACTGGCGCGGGCGGCGGCCTCACATCCAGCGATGGTGAGACACGCGGCAGCGCCTATGAGTATTACACGCCAAAAGTGATTGCCTCAACATTGTGGGATCTCGCTAGCGAGCTGGGCTTTAAGGGCGGCAAGGTACTTGATCCAAGTGCCGGCACCGGTATTTTTGCAGCGACCAGTCCTGATAACGTCGTTATTGATAGTATCGAATTGGATGAAACGTCAGGCGCGATTGCATCTATCCTAAACGATGGCCACCGCAGCAAAACCGTGGTATCGCCGTTTGAAAAGCGCGTAGGGCTTATCGAAGACGATAGCCTTGATATGGTAATAACCAACGTACCGTTTGGCGCGAACGCCACGCGCGGCGCGAATAAAAACCACGACGAAGCTTATCAAAAAGAGACATTAGAGAATTACTTTATCTTGCGATCGCTTGAAAAGGTAAAGCATGGCGGGCTGGCGATCTTTATTACACCAACATCCGTTATATCCGGCCGCATGGCAGACAAAGAGCGCTTGCGCAAATTGACCAGCCTAAAAGCTGAGTTGCTGGGCGCTTATCGCTTGCCAAACGTGGTATTTAAGCAAACCGGCGCGGACGTAATGACGGATATTGTCGTTTATCGTAAGCATAGCGCTGAAGCACGCGACCAAATCAATGCCTTGTATGAGGCTGGCGAGATCGAGAAATTGACCAGCACAAAAGTATTATGGGATGAGTATATATCCGGTAAATACTTTAAAGACAAAAAGCGCGCCGCCAAGTTTGTTTTAGGTGAATCGCGTTTAGTGCCAAGCCGCTACAATCCTGAAAAGATGGTTGAGGAAGTATTTAGTACCAAAAAGACACCTGAGATCGCCAAGATGATCAAAAAGTTTGGCGGCAGCCGTATCGACTGGGATGCGCTGGGAGCCGCTGAAGCAGATTATATCGAATATAAAAACGGCGATACCTTGTTTCAAGATGGCAAGCAATTAGAGTATCAGGATGGCAAATGGATCGTTATGGCCAAAGAAGCCACCGATACCGATACCCAAATGCAAACCTATCTTGCCAGCATGGGAAGTGCTATTGAAATGGTGGTTGCCGGTATCACTTACGAGCAAGCAGAGGCCGTGAGCGATTATGCCCATCAAACCAGCCAAGCCGATCTTATTCCGCAAGCCGCGCGTAGTCTTTTTAATCGCTGTATGAGCGCCGCGCCCGCCAAACGTTTTGCCGCATGGCCGTGTGTGATTGCCGCGCAAGCGATTAGGGATGTTATTGCTGATCAAGACTATGGCTATAACTTTATGAGTAATGAGCCAGCCCTCACCAAGTTTATGAAAACCGCTTACTTAGATGGTAAAAATGCTGGGCTGATTCAAGAGCCAAAACAAGATCTTAATTTTGTGAAATTGTATTATGCCAATGGCAAATATAATGCCGTTTGGCGCGGGCAAGTTGACACTGAGATCGAAGCCAAAGATGAGGCCAAAAGCTATACCAGCCTTATTGCCCGTATGCAGTACGACAATAAAAGTTTATTCCTAAGCCGTGAGCAGCTGGCCGCCGTTAATCCCGATACCGACCCATTGACTGATAACGAGTGGTTTATCAATCATGATGGCAGCCAAGTAATTGCCGCTAATGACTTTTTGACCGGTAGTTTGGCCAACTGCTTGACCAAGATCGACGCTGAGATCAAGCAAGCAACTGACCCAAAAATCATCACCAAGTTAGAACAGCAAAAGATATTTGCAACCGAGCGCGTGAGCCGTATTGACTTGCAAAAAGTAGATTTTGATTTACGCAGCCCGTTAATTGGCGCTGAAGACAAAGTGCGCTTTTTAAAGCAAATCGGTTTTAAAGACGCTTATGTATCGTTTGATGAATATGGCAAGGGCACGCCGGATATTCATATCAAAGGCGCTGAGTACGACAAAGAAAAACTAAGCAATCGTATCGGTGACTGGATGGCCAAGGGCACTGTGACCACGGGCGGCGTTACCCTAAGCGATATGACAGAACGCGAGGCGTTGGACTGGCTGAGCGATCAAATCAACACCGCAAACGTCAAGTTTAGCAACTGGGTTAAAGCCAATGACAACCTGATCAAAAGCTTAGAGCTGAAAATGAATAGCAATGACAACCTATTCTTTAGCCAAAACAGCGATGAAACGCCGGTTGAAATTGCTGGCATGAATCCATTGTTAAACCTACATGGCTATCAAAACGCGTTTGTTCGCAACCAAGGCCGCCATTTTGGTGGGATCAATGGCATGGGCGTTGGACTGGGTAAAACATTCTCATCGCTTGCCAGTGTGCAGCACACCCAAAACATTGGCGCTAAAAAGAAAACCATTTTTGTGGTGCCAAACAGCGTGCTATCCAACTGGCGCAAAGAAGCCGCGTTTGCGTTCGTTAATACTGATGATTGTATTTTTGTCGGCTTGCGTGAAAAAGGCGATAAATTCCGCGTTTATTCAAACAAGTATGATGAAGATCTGCTAACGGCCGTTGATAACAAGTATCGTAAAATCTTTATGACGTTTGAAGCCTTTAAGCGCATACGTTTAAAAGATGCCACTATCGAAAAATATGCCGGTTATGTTAAAGATAATGACAGCGCTTATGAGAATAAAGAGCTACACAAGGACAATGAAAAAACTGAGGGCATGGTGGCCGATCTCATCCAGTCATTAACCATGAAATCAAACGCGCCATTCTTAGAAGATATGCGCATTGATAGCGTGGTTATTGATGAAGCCCACGCGTTTAAGAACTCGATCAGCGCGCCTAATACTGGCGACCGTATCAAGTATTTATCGCAGCCTACAGAATCCGCGCGCGGCGAAGACGCACAAGCAAAACTATGGTACATCCGAGGCTTAACGGCGGCCAATGATGGCGTGCAATTATTGACAGCCACACCGATCACCAACAGCCCATTAGAGATCTACTCAATGTTATCGCTGGCGGGCGGGCGTGACACGGTTAATAAAATGTGCGGCGGTATCAAAGGCGCTGATGAGTTTATATCGGTTATGTGCCAAATCGAAGAAGAAGTAGTGCCAACCATTGACGGTAAAACACGTTCGCAAAACGTCTTTACCGGTATTAAAAATGCGCAGATCTTGAAAAAAGCTGTGCGCGCCAATGCTGTGATTAAAGATGCGCAAGACGTTGGAATGTCGGTTGTGATCCCTGATCGTGAAGAATTATCGACCGTCGTTAATCTAGGCGCGGCCGTCAATGCTGATCTTACGATGTTACAAGAGGCTTATACCGTTGCCCGCGCTATTGAAAAGGATCCTGATAACCATCCTTATAAGAGCGCTGAAGATCCAATGAGTCCTAACAATCCTAACAGCCCGTATAGCATTATTGCCCGCCGTTATGGTGAAACCAATGATCTAATGGCGCATCCATTTAACTTGATCCGTAAGCTTGATGTGATGATTGCTGATAGTGAATTTAGCGACATGGTGACGTTTTACGACTTTGATCAAGAGCAGCTGGCCACGGCCGAAAAGGTGGTTAATCAGTTTAATAATGGTAAGAAAAAACACGTTGATGAGCGTAAGCGCAAAAGCCCGTACACTGAAGACGAAAACGCCAAACAGATCACCAAAAAAGAAGATGGCGAAACCATTTTAGTGGGCTATAAGATCACTTGTAAGGCCAGTATTATTTTAGATGGCGGCCGCCAGCGTATCATAATCGACACGCTTAATAGTAAGTTTCAAACCAGTTTTGAGGACATGGCGGAAAAGGCAAAATTAAGCCTTGATGTGACCATATCGCCAAAGCTTGCCGCTATGCTGGATAACTTTAAAAACGAGCAAGCGAACCCGCGCGGGATCAATAACGATGGCACGTCTAGTAAGATCGTTAAGCAAATCATATTCTGTGATCATCTGTTTTTGCATAACAAGATTAAAAAGATCTTGGCCAAGCGGGCGGGCGTGCCAGCTAGTAAAATTGCAATCATTACCGGTCAAACCAATAATGAACCCGATCAAATGATCGATATTCAAGACGGTTTTAACGCGGCCGGCGCGGACAATCAGTACCAAGTCATTATTGCCAACAAAAAAGCTGAAGTCGGTATTAACTTGCAGCGCGGCACGCAAGCGATTCACCACTTAACGACCGGCTGGACACCGGATAGCCTAGAGCAGCGAAACGGGCGCGGCGCACGCCAAGGCAACATGACAGAACGGGTTAAGATTTTTCATTATGATGCTGATGGCACGTTTGATGAATTTAAACGCACCATGATCGATAAAAAAGACGAATGGATCAGCGGCGTTTTATCAGATGAAGACGTAAGCACGATTGAGGTATCAGGCAGCATTACCCGTGCTGAGCAAGATGCGTTAATCCGTATGGGCGGCGATAGTGAGGCCATGCGCGAGTATCAAGCCAAGCGCGATGCTGCTGAAACACAAGCCCGTAAAGACTTGGCCATGAATCGCTATAAGATCAATATAGAAGTGGTTAAAGAGCAGACGCAGATTGCCAAAAAACTAAGTATCAGGGATTTTTACGAGGGCGCAGTCAATGAGATTGTTAATCTAGTTAGAGACAATCACGAAGTTTATAAGAAAATCCATGCCGATAAAAGCAGTGCAAACGTGCGCGCCACAAGCACCAAACGCTACGCGGCAACCAAATCGGTTATTATTGACAAGCTAAAAGATCTTATTAGCAACATGAGCTTGCAGCAAATGGATGATCGCTGGCGTGAGAACATAGGCGAACCGGTACAGTCTGTGGTTGAGCCTGAAGACGCTTATAATGTCATTAAGGCTAATGTGGCTGGGCGTGAAATGTTTGCCGCCTCAAATGATAATATGTGGGCGATCGAGTTTGGCAGAAATATTTTGACGCGCGGGCTAGAACGTGGCAATTATTCACCGGTTGTTAATAAAGACGGCATGTTGCAAGCCAGCTATGATGACGTTTACAGCACTTCTCGTAATTTGATCCAGCAAGCATTACTTGCTGCTAATGAATTGGCCGAACGTTCAGGCATGGCCGGTATGGTATTGCCGGATGACGCTGGCGTGATGATTGCAGATGGTAAAGCTGTTATTGAAAACGGCGTTTATTATACAGTCGGTACCATTGCCGTTAGAAAGTCTAAAGATCAAGATCCCGATCAGCTGTATGTAATCACGATTAGCGCCTATGGCACCATTAGCGGCAAATCACTCATGCGGGTTACTGATTTTAGGGGCGATATTTTTTATCGTCAAGGGCATTTATCACCAAGCGAACTTAAA
>DAIPIF010000138.1:0-5477 GCA_036770925.1 Psychrobacter sp. | reverse complement strand
TTATTGTGAGGCGCTAGGACGACCAGAGCCGGTGACGGTGATTAGTATCATTGGACTACTGGCAGATATTCCACTGAACTATATTTTTATTCATGGCTTATTTGGGATGCCAGAGCTTGGCGGTGCTGGCTGCGGGGTTGCCACTGCGATAGTCTTATGGATAACCGTATTGTTATTAGCAGGTTATACGGCTTTTACCAAGCGTAAACAGTTTGCCACTACGCGCTTTTTTATAAATTTTACCGCGCCCAATCGCGTGCAAATCAGCAAACTATTGGCGCTTGGTATTCCTATTGGCATCTCTATCTTTTTTGAAGCCAGTTTATTCAGTTTAGGGGCACTGGTTATCAGTCCTTTAGGCGAGCTGGCTACCGCCTCGCATCAAGTGGCGCTATCGGTGACTTCCCAGCTATTTATGATACCCATTTCAGTCGCGATGGCGCTGACCATTATGGTCTCCAACCGCTTTGGTGAAAAGAATTTAATAGCACTACGACAGGTACAAGCCACGGGTCTCATCTGGACGGTGCTGATTGCCCTCACTTGTATGCTGGGCATTTGGCTGTTTCGTCCACAGCTGGCAGCGGCATTTACTGATAATCCTGAAGTGCGCGCCCAAGCGATGCATTTGCTCATTTTTGCATTAGCATATCAATTATTTGATGGTTGGCAAGTCAATATCGCCGGTATTTTGCGCGGGATGCAAGACACCACGATACCGATGTGGGTGACGTTATTTTGTTATTGGATAGTCGCTTTGCCGCTTGGGGTTTATTTAGTACGCTTTACTGATATTGGCGCGCAAGGCTTTTGGATGGCGCTCATCACGGGACTGTTTTTATCCTCTATTCTGCTGACCTTACGTTTGCGTTATCAACAAAAACGTCTGCAAGTTCAATGGGGATAAGCGACTAAAAACCTTAGGCAATCAGTGCTAGCGCCTGTTTACCACATAGATTATGATAACAGGGCTAGCATTTAGAGGGTGAAAGTACCGTGACCCCTCCCTTATCAGCCTATTCGCATTAAATATATGTAAAATACTCAGTTAACAGATGTACATTGATTGCTCATTGCGCCGAATATAGGTATCATAAGCAATCACTTAAACAATATTTTGTTACACTAAGCGCCAACTGAATATTATTTATTCTCAAATACTCGTATAAGGTCTCATAAAATATGGATATCGAAAAAATACGCACGCTCGTCGCTCTTATGGAAGAAAATGAGCTGGTTAATCTAGAAATCAGCTCAGATGATGAGCATATCAGCCTCACCCGTCATTACGAAGCCCCCGCACCTACTATGATGGCAGCCCCTGCTGCTGGTATAGCGCCCGCGGCTGCGGCAAGCGCGCCTAAAATGAAAGCAGGTAGCGTTGAGACCTCACCGATGGTTGGGGTGTTTTATTCTGCGCCGACACCTAATGACCCACCGTTTGTCAAAGTCGGTCAACAAGTCCAAGCGGGCGACACCGTGGGTATTATTGAAGCGATGAAAATCATGAATCCGCTTGAGGCGACCCAAAGCGGCATCGTTGATGAGATATTAGTCACTAACTCTGAAGTGGTACAGTTTGGTCAACCGGTTATACGCTATAAAGCCTAACGGTTTACGCCCCACTTACATTGTTATGACTATAAGCCCGCTATAGTGCTCTCCACTCAAAGGTATATGGCAGAACTGGCATCTATACTATGCTGCTAAGCCATAACTCTGAGCGCGCTATACTATAGCGAGTGCGATAATCAACGCCGCTTTGACAAGGATGATCCCATGATAAAAAAACTGCTTATTGCCAATCGAGGTGAAATCGCCCTACGTATCGTACGCGCCTGTAAAGCGCTCGGTATCGAGACCGTTGGTGTTTATTCCACTGCCGATGCCAACTTAATGCACTTGCGTTTCGTTGATGAAGCGATTTGTATTGGTATGCCAAACGCCAACCAAAGCTATTTAGATATCAGTACAATCTTAACCGCTGCTGAGATATCTGGTGCCGATGCCATCCATCCTGGTTATGGATTTTTGGCCGAAAATGCCGAATTTGCTGAGCGTATCGAAGAAGCGGGATTAACCTTTGTCGGTCCTAATGCCGATCATATTCGCCTCATGGGCAATAAAGTATCGGCTATTAACGCCATGAAAAAAGCCGGCGTGCCAACCGTACCCGGTTCTGTGGGTGCAGTCACCATTCATAATGCAGAAGAGCAAGCCAAAAATATCGGCTTTCCCCTCATCGTAAAAGCCGCCTCAGGTGGCGGTGGTCGCGGTATGCGCGTCGTTGAGCGTTTCGATGAGCTCATCGGTCAAGTGCAAGCTGCCAAGCAAGAAGCTGAGCTGTGGTTCGGTGATGATACCGTCTATATGGAGCGCTATCTACAAAACCCACGCCACGTTGAGATTCAAGTATTGGGTGATGGTAATGGTAATGCCATTCATCTATATGACCGTGATTGCTCGCTACAGCGCCGCCATCAAAAGGTATTAGAGGAAGCGCCAGCGCCCGGTATTGCCGATGACGTACGTCAGCCTATCTTAGATGCTTGCGTTAGAGCCTGTGAGCTGGTTAAATATCGCGGTGCCGGTACTTTTGAGTTCTTATTTGAAAACGATCAGTTTTTCTTTATTGAGATGAATACCCGCGTACAAGTTGAGCATCCGATCACCGAGATGATTACCGGTATTGATATCGTCGTTGAGCAGTTAAAAATTGCTGCAGGTTACGGTTTATCCTATCGTCAAAGCGAGATTGAAGTTCAAGGTCACGCCATTGAGTGCCGTATCAATGCTGAAGACCCCACTACTTTTAGACCCTCACCCGGTACTATTACTCAGCTATATGCGCCAAGCGGTGCAGGCGTGCGCTTTGACTCGCATCTGTATCCGGGCTACGAGATTCCAAGCTATTATGACTCCTTAATTGGTAAAGTCATCTGTCATGGACAAACCCGTCAGCAAGCGATTGCCAAAACTATCCACGCCTTAGATGAGCTGATTATTGAAGGGATTAAAACCAATATTCCTATGCATCGTGACGTAATTTTGGCGGATGAAAACTTTGTTAATGCCGCACAAAATATTCATTACCTCGAAAAAGAGCTGCTCACCAATGACGCGCCTGTCGCCAAATCATAAGCGACCTTTACACACTTAAAAGTCGGTTAAAAAACAGGCTAAAACATTAAAAAGCCGCGCTCTTAAATTAAGAGCGCGGCTTTTTAGAATTGCTTGTTAAGCTTATGGGCGGTATTTCCCTTAAGGCAACACTCTCCGAAAGTCCATATAACACTCTGTACCCTCTGCATCCGCACACCACTGCATCTCATTACCCTCATGGTTCAAAAACGCAATCATCGTCTCGCCCGTTTGATCAATCTGATTGCCTGAGCAGTCCACCTCATTATTATCATAAATGGTTTTTATCGCGATAATCGGCAAACCCTCATCACGATGAGTAATCAAATAACGACTATACGTACGCTCTTTGCCACTCACTGCCCACATCTCATTATCGGCAGCAAAATAATATAACTCACGGCACTGATTGGCAGGCTGACTCGCAGAGGCTGATATTTTTGAAGGCACTACCTTAATAATGCGCTGCTCAGTTTGCTCTAAAATACCCTCTGAGTTATCAGCAGTGACTTTAGGTTCAGTGGTCATAGGCGCTTTGGTCGCTGCTTTTAGCGCGGCTTGTTTGGTCATCGTCACCTCGCTATCTAAATCTATCTCCCACTGCCCTGCAATAGCGGGGCTAATATGGGTGGTAATGACAGATTGACTGACTTGCTCGCCAGCTGCTGGGAATGATGACAATATACCGGCCAATGTAAATGAAGCAAGTGAGAGAGGTTCCATAGTTGCCCTTGTTATTTTATTTAAATGATTCAAAAAATAAGATATACATTAGCGTAAGTCTTAGACACCAAAAACACAAGTAACAATATGCTATTGGCGGATAGAAGGCGCTATCTGTGTTTTAATAGACAAAAATAACGCCATATCCCAAGCCTGTTTATTGCTTTTGATATGACGTTATTGACGTTATTTAAATAACTTTCATAAACTACCTTTTATTTACCATTAAGTTATTTAAAAACTTAATGGTAAACAATACCTTAGGCAGCCGTAGTCACGGGCGCTTGGGCAAAGGCGGATAATGCGCCTTTTATCATCGCCGATACCGTGCTGCTGCAAGTCCCGATACCTGAATAGACCTCGCCGTCGACATTGAGCTGAATATAAGCGGCGGCATTGGCATTGGTTTTATTCTCATTACTCGTGCCATCATCGTTACCATGGCTATCGTGATGCGGGTTGATGGCGTGTTCAGCATAATTGATGATGTGCAATGCTCTGCCCGTATGCTGCGCTAAGCCGTCAATAAATGAGGACAAAGGACCATTACCCGTACCGTCAATAGTGATGGTGTCGCCATGCATCTGTACTTGACCATTAAAGCAGGCCTCGCCGCCTTTATTACTGACACTATAATCTAATAAGTCAAAACCACCCTTTTTAAAATAGGTGCTCTCAAAAGTCTGCAAAATTTCATCGTTTTGTAATTCGCGAGCCACTTTTTCAGCTTGTCTTTGTACCACGCCACTGAAGTCAATTTGCATCCAGCGTGGCAAATTAAAGCCATAGTTACGCTGCAAGATATAAGCGATGCCGCCTTTACCAGACTGGCTATTGATGCGTACCACATCTTGATAACTGCGTCCGATATGCGCCGGATCAATAGGCAAGTACGCCACATCCCAAATGTTATTAGTCTCTGCTTGATGCTTCTCATTATAATCAAGAGACTTTTTAATCGCGTCCTGATGTGAGCCACTAAAGGCGGTAAACACCAACTCGCCCACATACGGATGGCGTGGATGCACGGGCAGATTATTACACTCACTCACCACTTGTACAATCTCGCTCATATTACTAAAATCAAGCTCAGGGTCAATCCCTTGGCTGAATAAATTCATCGCGGTCACCATGATATCCATGTTACCGGTGCGCTCACCATTACCAAGCAGCGTGCCCTCGATGCGATCCGCTCCCGCAAGGATGCCAAGCTCAGCCGCTGCCACCGCACAACCACGGTCGTTATGGGTGTGCAAACTTATGATGACGTGTTCACGTTTGGCAAGATGACGGCAAAAATACTCGACTTGGTCGGCAAATACATTGGGCATAGACGCCTCAACGGTCGCCGGTAAATTAATAATAACCCCTTGTCCTTGCTCTGGTTTCCAGACGTCACACACCGCATCACAGACTTCTACTGCATATTCAGGTTCAGTTTGGCTAAAGCTCTCTGGTGAATACTGAAATACCCATTCGGTTTCAGGATATTTAGCAGCATAATCCACCAATAACTGCGCGCCCTCGATAGCAATGGCTTTAATTTGCGCTTTGTCTTTGCCATAGACTTTTTCGCGTTGAATACGGCAAGTTGAGTTATAAACATGCACAAT
>DAIPIF010000137.1:0-5524 GCA_036770925.1 Psychrobacter sp. | reverse complement strand
ATTGTTGGCTGTTTTTTTGTAAAACCCCTTTATAAAATGAATGATAAGACAGCATGTCAGCTATCTTATATTCGGTATGATTGTTACATCCTACACATTGAGCATTTTTAACCTTTAAAACTTTAGTATTTAAGACAAGGAGATAATTATAATGAGCTATTTTGGCACCGATGGTATCCGTGGAAAGTTTGGTCAATTGCCTATCACCCCTGATTTTATTTTAAAATTAGGCTATGTCACTGGACGCGTGTTGGTTGAGAGTAATGATAATCCTGCGCGCAAGCCTAGCGTGGTTATCGGTAAAGATACGCGGCTATCAGGCTATGTGATTGAGGGCGCCCTGCAAGCCGGTTTTAATGCCGCCGGTGTTGATGTGCATATGCTCGGACCCCTGCCAACGCCTGCGATTGCTCATTTAACCCGCAGCTTTCATGCCAATGCGGGGGTGGTTATCTCAGCCTCACACAATCCGTATTATGATAACGGTATCAAGCTATTTTCAGCCGACGGCAAAAAACTCACCGATGAGATGCAAAATGCCATTAGCAGCCAACTCACTGCGATAATGAATGTCGAAACCCGTAGTGATGAGCAATTATTAATGCCGATATTAGACCCTGCTGAACTGGGTAAAAACCACCGCATTCATGATGCCAAAGGTCGGTATATTGAGTTTTGTAAAGGTAGTTTTCCGTATCAGTATGACCTAGGTGATTTGACCGTCGTGGTCGATTGTGCCAATGGCGCGGGTTATAGTGTCGCGCCGCGGGTATTACGTGAGCTTGGTGCGACTGTTATTGCCATTAATAATAAACCTGACGGCATTAATATCAATGCAAATTGCGGCTCTACCCATCCTGAAGGACTACAATCAGCTGTATTAGCGCATCATGCCGATGTGGGCATTGCCTTAGATGGTGATGGCGACCGTATCGTCATGGTTGATGAAAAAGGCAACTTAGTGGATGGCGATGGTATTTTATATGCGCTGGCGACCCAAGGACCAACGCCTGTAAAAGGCGTAGTCGGTACGCTCATGAGTAATATGGGCTTAGAGTTGGCACTTAAAGCGGCTAATATTGAATTTATCCGTGCCAATGTCGGCGACCGTTATGTCATGCAAGCGCTTGAAGCCAATGATTGGATTTTAGGTGGTGAGCCATCAGGGCATATCTTGTGCTTAGATAAGAGCCGTACCGGTGATGCTATTATTGCTGGTTTGCAAGTATTAGCGGTCATGCAAGCACAAAACAAAGCCCTAAGCGAGCTGACCAAAGGTTTTGAGATACTACCGCAAAAGCTGGTCAATGTACGCTTAACCAAAATGCAAAATCCGTTCGACTCTGAAGAGTTGGTCACCGCTTTTGATGAAGCGCAGGCGACACTCGAGGGACGCGGGCGTCTGCTCATTCGTCAATCAGGGACTGAGCCGATGATTCGAGTGATGGTTGAGTCTGACGATGAGATTGAGTGTGATGTCATGGCAAATGACTTGGCAAGTCGTATAAAAGCACTATTAGGATAAGGGCGATAAGGGTTGCTTATTGTTACAGAGAGTCCGCCACAATAAAAAGTCATCACTAATAAGGAATATGAGTATGGATTTTACTGATCAGCGTTTATCCTACGAAAAAGCTAGCTTAGATCAGCAGTCAGTGCCGGCTGCACCCTTTGCGTTATTTAAAGACTGGATGCAAGATGCCATTAGCCAACAGGTTAAAGAGCCGTATGCCATGAGTCTCGCCACGTGCGGCGCAGATAATAAGCCTAGTGTGCGTATCGTTTTGATGCGTGAAATCACGGATAGCGGTATTGTATTTTATACCAATTACGAAAGCGCCAAAGGTCAAGATATTAGCGAAAACCCCAATGCTGAAGTGCTGTTTTTTTGGCATGAGCTTGAGCGTCAAGTGCGTATCAGCGGTGCTATCGCCAAAATTGATAGCGCTAAATCGGCAGAATATTTCCAAAAACGCCCGCATGATAGCCAAGTCGGGGCGTGGGTCAGCCAACCACAAAGTGGCACAGTCGCAAGCCGTGAGGTTATGGAGGCGCGTTTTGAGCAGCTGCAAGCCGACTATGCTGATGATACGCTCGTACCGACGCCTGAATTTTGGGGTGGTTATGAGATTACTGTGGAGAAAATGGAGTTTTGGCAAGGTCGCGCCAATCGGATGCACGACCGCATTGTTTATACTCGTGATAGCAGTAATGATAATTGGCTTACCACGCGTTTACTACCCTAACATAAGTGAGTAAAATACCGCCATAAAAAATCAGCCTAAGATTTCTTAGGCTGATTTTTTTGATTCAGCTTTTATCTATCGGTTATCTATGGGTTATTGACCCGCAAGTCTTTTTAGTAAGTGCTTCGCGGTATCCTCTGAGGAAGCTGGGTTTTGACCTGTGATAAGCAGCCCATCTTCAACCACGAAGGATGCCCAATCAGCACCTTTTTGATAAGTGCCGCCATTGGCTTGTAGCGCGTCCTCTAATAAGTACGGCACCACATCGCTCAGACCAACCGCTTCTTCTTCAGTATTGCTAAAACCAGTCACGGTCTTGCCCTTCACTAAATACTCGCCATCTATTTTGACGTTTTTCAGGGCGGCTGGCGAGTGACAGACAAAGGCGATGGGTTTATCTTGGGCGATAAAGCTTTCAATCAAGGCAATGGAGTTTTTATCTACTGCTAAGTCCCAAAGTGGACCATGACCACCAGGATAAAATACCGCATCGAAGTCGTCAGCGTTTACGTCAGCCAGCTTTTTGGTAGTCGCCAGCTGCTCTTGAGCCGTGCTATCTTTTTTGAAACGCTTAGTATCTTTAGTTTGGGCATCTTCAGTATCGCTACTAGGGTCAAGTGGTGGCTGTCCTCCAGCAGGGGAGACGATAGTAATATCCGCACCAGCATCCAAAAAGGCGTAGTAAGGGGCGGCAAACTCTTCTAGCCAAAAGCCCGTTTTTTTACCGGTGTCGCCTAATTCGTCATGTGAGGTGAGTACCATTAATATTTTCATTATTATCCTTATTTATTAGGTTTGTTGCACTTTTGTGATATCTACAACTTATTCAACATCAGCGACTTTTACGACCGTCTTACCGAAGTTCTCACCATTTAGCATGCGTACAAAGGCGTTTGGTGCATCATCTAAGCCTTCAGCGATGTACTCTTTGGTTTTAATCTCACCTGATGCCACCCATTTGCTCATGGTGTTGAGGAATTCTGGGAAGTGCTCGCCATATTCTTCAAAGATGATAAAGCCTTTGATAGTCAGGCGGCGGCTTAAGACGTGACCCATCAGCATGCCTAAACGGTCTTTGCCCTCGGGTAGCTCGGTGGCGTTGTATTGTGAAACCAAACCACAGACGGGTATACGCGCATGAGCGTTCAATAGCGGCAGTACCGCATCAAATACTTTGCCCCCGACGTTTTCATAATAGATGTCAATACCGTCTGGACAAGCGGCTTTTAATTGCTCAGCGAAGTCGTCGGCTTTATGGTCGATACAGATATCAAAGCCGAGCTCATTGACCGCAAAGTTGCATTTATCGACGCCACCTGCGATACCGACGCTACGGGTGCCGTACTGCTTACCAACTTGACCCACCGTTGCCCCGACAGGACCCGTTGCCGCAGCGACGACAAGGGTTTCGCCCTTTTTTGGTTTACCGATATCAGTTAAACCCATATACCCTGTGAATCCTGGCATACCGAGTACGCCGAGACCGTAGGAGGGGTTCGCCATATCTTTGTCTAATTTGAGCACGCCTTCGCCATCACTGACGCTATAATCCTGCCAGCCGGAGTTTGAGACGACTAAGTCGCCTGTAGTGAATTTATCAATATTAGATTCAACCACTTGTGCGACGGTTGCGCCCATCATCACATCGCCCACTTGTAAAGGCTCAGCGTAGCTTTTGGCAGCGCTCATCCGTCCACGCATATAGGGGTCTAATGATAAATAAACCGTACGCAGTAACATCTCATTATCGTTGGGTGTTGGAATATCGCCTGTTACCAAGTCGAAGTTTTCCGCTTTGGGTTCGCCATGAGGACGGCTTGCCAGTTTAATTTGGCGGTTTTGGCGGTGGTTTTGTGTGTTATCAAAGCTCATGATAGCACTCCTTTTATATTATTATTTACGATTGTTATCGAGTTATTATCAAGTTTTATGACGATTAGTGCACCTTAATAGTTACACTTTACTGGTTACGGCACGCTCTAAAATACGACGTGATACGGCTAAGTCGTTGCTACGATGCTCGCCTAGTTTAACCATGTTATGAGATTCTAACTGTTTGATAATAGGCTCGATTGCTGAAGCGTCTAGTTCTGCATCAGCTAAGCTAATCGGTAACCCTAAATCGCGGAAGAAGTTCTCGGTATAGACGATAGCCGTCTCAATGATGCTGTCATCGTCTTGTTTTGTATCGGTATTGCTATTATCGATAGCCCAAACGTTACGCGCATACTGAAGGAGTTTGTCTTTTTTACTGTCCTTTAGCTCACGCATCACGGATGGCAATAAAATTGTGAGCGTACGTGCATGGTCAATGCCATGTAACGAGGTTAATTCATGACCGATCATATGTGTCGTCCAATCTTGTGGCACCCCTGTACCAATCAGACCGTTCAGCGCCATAGTGGCTGTCCACATGATGTTTTTACGCGTCTCTAAATTCTCTGGATCGGCTTTTACCGCAGCGCCTTCTTCAATCAGAATTTTGAGGAGGCTCTCAGCAAAAGCATCTTGAACTTTGGCATTGACGGGATACGTCATATACTGTTCCATCACATGCACAAAGGCATCTGCCACGCCGTTCATCACTTGGCGCTCAGGTAGGGTGAGCGTTTTAGTGGGGTCCAAAATCGAAAATTTAGGATAAGCTAACGCATTGCCAAATGCCAGTTTTGCGTGACGCTCACTGTGGTTGACCACGCCCCCCGAGTTCATCTCTGAACCGGTCGCTGGAATGGTGAGTACCGCCCCCAAATCAACGGCTGAAGTGATGTTTTTGCAATAGCTGGTGAGCGCATCCCACGCTTGTTCACGGGATACCGTGCCGTTTTGGGCGTCGTCGTCAGTCATTGATGAGACTAAGGCGATGAATTTAGTCCCGTCAATGACCGAACCACCACCGACCGCTAATAAGAAATCAATGTTATGCTCATTAACCATATCAGCGGCTTTTAATAAGGTGGTAAACTCTGGATTGGGTTCAATGCCACCGAATTCAAAGACCTCACGCGCACCCGTGGCGCTTAGGGCAGCTCTGACTTCATCTAAAGTCCCTGTGCGCTCGGCTGAGCCGCCACCATAAGTAATCAGTACGCGCGCCTCAGTGGGCACTAAGTCTGATAACTGTGCTATTTGACCTTCACCAAAGACGATGCGTACAGGATTGTAATATTGAAAATTGTTCATAATAGCTCCAAAGGTAGAATAAGAATATCGTTATTTAAAATTGAGAGTATAGAATATATAACAGAGGTATATACTTAAGGTTATGTCACATAATA
>DAIPIF010000136.1:0-5563 GCA_036770925.1 Psychrobacter sp. | reverse complement strand
TCGCTTTAAAGGCTGCTCTGACGTATCGCTCAGAGATTGATCATACAACTAATGCTGCTGAAAGCTATCCTTTAGCTGGTTTAGCTGGAAAGCCTACAAGCAGAAGTGGTGATATAAAAATTACCACGCCTAAATCAGTTAACTTTGACTTTCAAACGGGTGTGAATCCAACGACTTTAGCGACTGCTAAAGTACGCTGGGTACCTTGGAGCGATTTTTCTATCGTACCATCGCTTTATAACGAAGTAAGTGCAGTTAATCCAGCTTATAGTCCTAATGGTTTACCACTTGTCAGCTATGATAAAGATCAGTGGCAGGTTGAGCTGGGTTTAGCCAAGCGTATTGCACCAGCAGTTGCCATCAGTGGTACAGTCGGTTGGGATAGCGGTGCCGGCAACCCTGTCACCTCACTAGGTCCTATCGAAGGCTACTATAGTGCCGGTCTTGGCGCCAAGTTCGATATCACTGAAAACTGGGCAATCTCAGCAGGTGGTAAATATCTATGGTTTGGTGATGCCAAAGGTCAACTCCCAACCAAAGAGATTGTTGGCAATTTCGAAGACAATGATGGTTATGCTTTAGGTGTGAAGCTGTCCTATCAAGCAAAATAGCGAACGGCTGGTTTATAGCTGATAACGACCATGAATAAGAAAAGGCGACCTAAATTAGGTCGCCTTTTTTGTTGGTTGATAATAAATAGTTATTATCTAAGCTAATGAGACTATATTCAATTAAAAAACCTTACCATTATAAAGAAGGTCAGGTTTTTTATCATGAATCTAGGCTAACTACTGCTTTGTCCCTTACTTATTTAAGTTCAGCTCCATCTCTTTAAACGTCGCTGTTACCGAAGGCTGAGGACCACCCGTCATCATACTGACAGCAAAAATAGCGATAGTGCTCAATAAGAAACCTGGAACGATAGCGTATAACCAGTCATTTAAGGCGACACCATTCACCTCAAAAGGACCATACACCCATAAGATAACGGTCAATGCACCGACAACCATCCCCGCAACCGCACCATTACGGTTCATACCGCGCCAGATAAGACTAAAAATAACTAAGGGTCCAAATGCTGCACCGAACCCTGCCCAAGCATTAGAGACTAAATTCAGTACGGAGCTTTCTGGGTTAGATGCCAGTAAGATGGCGACCACCGCGACCACGATGACCGAGAGGCGACCGACCAATACTTGCCGCGCCTCTGGTGCTTCTTGATCAAAGAAAAGCTTATACACATCTTTGGTCAAGGAGCTTGATACCACTAATAATTGCGAGGAGATGGTACTCATAATCGCCGCTAAAATAGCCGCTAATAAGAAACCTGATACTAAAGGGTGAAATAAAAACTGGGTAAAGACCAAAAAGATAGTTTCTGGATCTTCAATCGTCATCGCCGTTTTTTGTACATAAGCGCGCCCCGCCAGACCAGTCACACACGCCCCGATAAGACTGATAATCATCCAGCTCATACCGATATTACGTGCCGTCGGGATATCTTTTACCGAGCAGATTGCCATAAAACGGACGATAATATGCGGCTGACCAAAATAGCCAAGCCCCCAAGCCAGTAGCGATACCACACCCAATACCGTCATACCACTGGTAATATCTAACATACTAGGATCAATGGCTCTAATGGCATTAGTGGTGGCAGTGACGCCGCCAAGGTCGGTCAAGGCAACGATAGGCACAATCACCATCGCAAAAAGCATAATAACGCCTTGCACAAAGTCAGTCATCGACACTGCCAAAAACCCACCAAATAGCGTGTAAGCCACGACCACACCCGCCGTCACCCACAGACCAGTGCCGTATGATAAGTTAAGCGAACTCTCAAAAAGTTTACCACCACCGACTAAGCTGGCAGCGGTATAGACGGTAAAAAATAGAATAATAACCACCGCTGAGATAACCCGCAACAAATGCGACTTATCCTCAAAGCGATTGGCAAAATAATCTGGTAAAGTGATGGCATTGTCAGCGATTTCGGTATAAACGCGCAGACGCGGCGCCACGATAAGATAGTTTAAAAAAGCCCCTGAGGTTAAGCCAATCGCAATCCACGCACTGACGATGCCGTCAAGATACATCGCACCGGGCAGACCAAGCAGCAGCCAACCGGACATATCCGATGCGCCTGCGGATAGCGCGGTGACGGCAGGACCTAAACTACGACCACCGAGCATATAGCCTTCTGTATCATTGGCTTGCTTAAAATAAGCATAAATTCCAATCCCAATCATCACTAAAAAATAGGCACCAAGCGATATTAATACGCCACTAGAAACCCCATTCATATAACTGTCCTTAGCCAACGGGTTGACTGTCATTATAAGTAAGTGTAAAACCTCAAAATCAAAAGACGCTTAGCGTCAATAAATAAAGGCAAAAAAAGCCATTAAGTCAGACATAATGGCTTTTGGCTTATTATCAGTGTTTGCTTTGGGTTTTATAGGATTGAAGCTAATCGTATCAGTAAGCAAGTAGCATCTTACTGTTAACGCCAATCATTTAAAACCGTCATGAAGCATAGCGCACCATTATTAACAGCGACTGTGTCTCTTTGCGACTATCAGCCGCTGTTAATCATCATAACTTACCCAAACTGTTCAATAAGTAACTTTCAGTATGGAGAAAGTATTAAAAAGGTAACTATAAGTTATGAAATTAAAGCGTATAATAGTATAACGCCTGAAAAAGCGTATGGCTAATGACGGTTTTTAAGAATAAAGCGCTTGTAAAGTGACTTTAATTTTAGGTGTTAAATTTCAGCGGTTCAGTCTCAGGTATTAAGTCTCAAGTTTAGGATGCTGATCAATAGGCGCTAATAAATCAAGCAGCGCCGTCACACTACTAGAAGGCGTCAGTTTAGGATTAATCACCACGCCCAAATAACGCTGCAACTCAATATTATCCGCCATATCGATACGCTCTAAGTCTTGGCTAATCAAGGTCTGCGGCAATACTGACCAGCCCAAACCGACTGAGACTAACATGCGGATAGATTCTAATGGATTGGTGCTCATCGTCGCATAAGGTTTTAGGTTGTGCTTGGCAAATTCTGCTAAAGTAATTTGACTGGTAAAGGTATTGGCAGACGGTAGGATAGCGGGATAACGCGCCAATTGCTCTAGGGTCACATTGGTCTTTTTGGCAAGGGGTGACAGCGTACCGGTCATAAAGTACAAGGGATCTGACCATAAGGTATGATAGGTCAAGCGCTTATCATAAACCGGCGGTAGGGTCAAAAATGCCAAAGATAAGTCGCCATCGAGTACCGCTTTATGCGCCTCTTCTGAATCCACAAAATGCACTTCTAATTGCACCGCAGGATAGCTTTGAATAAAATGCTTGAGTACGGGTGCCAAATGATGCAAACCGATATGATGGCTGGTGCCAATCACCAGCTTGCCTGAGATAATATGTTTGGAGTGTTGCAGGTTTATCTTAAAGTTTTCATAATCCTCAAGCCAACGCTTAGCGTGAGGTAGCATTTCACTGGCGGCTTGCGTGGGTACAATGCCACGCCCGACGGTATCAAATAAGGTGATTTTGAACTCGTCTTCTAGATTTTTGATGCGTTTACTGACCGCAGGCTGAGTGATAAACAGCTTTTCTGCTGCCCCTGAGATACTGCCCGTATGCATCACAGTCACAAACGTGGTCAAATTAGTGGTATTCAAACCGATGTCCTTAGCTTTAAGAAGAGCTATAAATAAAAGTTGGTGTACCCAAATACAAAGTATTAGAAATAAAAGTTTGCATCTGGGCAAAAATCATCAATTATTATTATAGGATTAGCCTGTTATAATCACAAGACACCAACACAATTTTTGACATTTATATTATCAGCTTTACAAAGCATTAAATCTATAATAGACCGTAGTCGTTAGCAATTAGCAATCAATAAAGGATAGTAATATGGCAGCTCAGACTTTATACGACAAACTTTGGAGTGCGCACGAAGTTAGCAAGCGCGATGATGGCTCAAGCCTCATTTATATCGACCGCCACTTATTACATGAAGTGACCAGCCCGCAAGCTTTTGAGGGTCTAGCACTTGCCAATAGAGCGCCGTGGCGCTTATCTGCCAATATCGCCAGCCCCGATCACAACGTTCCCACCGTGACCAAAGAGCGCAGTGAAGGGGTGGCGGGCATTAAGGATAAAGTGTCGCGCTTGCAGGTTTTGACTTTGGATGAGAACTGCGCCAAATTTGATATCGCTGAATTTACCATTAATGATGCGCGTCAAGGTATCTTGCACGTGGTCGGTCCTGAGCAAGGCTTAGTATTGCCGGGTATGACGGTAGTTTGTGGGGATTCACATACCGCCACTCATGGCGCTTTGGGCTGTTTAGCGCATGGCATTGGTACCTCTGAGGTTGAGCATGTGCTCGCCACTCAGTGCTTGATTGCCAAAAAAATGCAGAATATGCAAATTCGGGTAAACGGTAAACTCGGTACTGGCGTAACGCCAAAAGATGTGGTGCTGGCTATTATCGCCCAAATCGGTACGGCTGGCGGCAATGGTCATGCCATTGAGTTTGCAGGGCAAGTGTTTGAAGACATGAGTATGGAGGGTCGCATGACCGTCTGTAATATGGCAATTGAAGCGGGCGCGCGCGTCGGTATGGTGGCAGTCGATGACACCACTATTGACTATGTCAAAGGTCGCCCCTACGCGCCAACCGCTGAGCAGTGGGCGCAAGCAGAAGCTTACTGGCGCACGCTATACTCAGATGCTGATGCGGTATTTGATAGCGTTATCGAGATTGATGGTAGCCAAATTGCGCCGCAAGTCTCATGGGGCACCTCACCTGAGATGGTGGTGGATATCACTCAATCCGTACCGACCCCTGAGCAAGCAGTAGATGCCGCCCAGCAAGAAGGCTGGTTGCGTGCTTATACTTATATGGGCTTGGAGGCAGGACAGCCGATTACTGATATTAAGCTAGACCGTATCTTTATTGGCTCTTGTACCAACTCACGTATCGAAGATTTGCGTGACGCCGCCGCTGTGATTAAAGGTCGTAAAGTCGCTGACACTATCAAAGAGGCGATTGTGGTCGCAGGTTCTGGACAAGTGAAACTACAGGCAGAAGCAGAAGGTTTGGATGCCTTATTTACGGATGCAGGTTTTGAGTGGCGTGAGCCGGGCTGCTCGATGTGTTTGGCGATGAATGCCGATAAGCTTGAGCCAGAAGAGCACTGCGCCTCAACCTCTAACCGTAACTTTGAGGGTCGTCAAGGTACGGGCGGACGCACGCATCTGGTTAGTCCAGCGATGGCAGCGGCGGCAGCATTGGCCGGTCACTTTGTCGATGTGCGCACGTTTTAAGCGCTAAAACGTAATATTTTAGCTGAGCGCTATAACGCCACCGCTGACTTGTCACCCAAAATATAATGATAAAAAATATCATTGATAGGAGATTTTATGCAAGCTTATAACACCCAAACGGGTATCGTCTGTCCGCTTGATCGCGCCAACGTCGATACCGACCAAATTATCGCCAAACAGTTTTTAAAATCCATTAAACGCACCGGCTTTGGGGTCA
>DAIPIF010000135.1:0-5577 GCA_036770925.1 Psychrobacter sp. | reverse complement strand
CCGATGAAAGCAGGTGCCAGCTCGCTACTTGCGGTCTCAGGGTTAAACAATACTGCCCCGATAAACAATAAAGTGCCCACAAATAAAATCCCTGCAACTGCGGTTTTTTGGAACCAAGCACTAACTTCCATACCCCGTGTATTTAGCCACGTCACCAATACTGAACCTGCCATACCAACGGCAGCCCACGTCGCATAAACCTCATAGCCTGCAACAGACCATAACAAACCCTGATTATAATTGGGAATTAAATACTCTACTACGGTGGGCAGTGCCACCGCCTCAAAGGCGACGACAGATAAATAACCAAATAACATACTCCACGAGCATATAAAGGAGACATTTACCCCAAGCGCACGATGGGTATAAGTATGCTCACCACCGGTCACAGGCATTGAGGCTATCAGCTCGGCATAAGTGACCCCAATCATGATGACGATAAGACCACCCAAAAAGAACGCGGTCATCGCGCCCCAAATACCCGCCATTGCCACCCAACCACCGGCAAGTACTACCCAGCCCCAGCCAACCATAGCCCCGAATGCGAGGGCAATAATATCAATGACCCCTAACGACTTTTTCATTACAGACATAACCTATTCCTTGTCTATGTATCATCCATGTGAATTTTTTATGGGTGTGCTATCTATCCTTTATCCTCAAAACGAGCGTTATCTTTTTCTACTTATCCATTTATCGAGCAAGTATATCGCTCCTGAATAGCACCCAAATAAAAACAGCGCGTTGTCATGCAAGGCGCTGTCCTAAAATTTGTACTCAGAATACAGAGTTCTGAAAGCAGCCTTGCCGTATTACTTATTTATTACTGGTCATGTGACGACCATAAAAACGGCTTATGCGCACAATATTTTTTTAATAATATCCAGACCTTCTTGTAACACTTCATCTTCAACGGTCAGTGGCACCATCACCCGAATCGCATTACCATGCATGCCACAAGACGCTAATAATAGACCATGCTCAAACGCTTTTGCTTTTAGATTAGCCGTCGCAGCCGTATCAGGATTGCCTGCGCTATCAATCAGCTCAAACGCCAGCATCGCGCCTTTATGACGAATATGACCGATAGAGCTTAGGTTTAGCCCTCTTAAAAACGCCGCAATGTGGTCACCAATCTCAACGCTACGTGCCAGTAAATTCTCTTCATCAATCACTTCCATAACCGCAAGCGCTGCTGCAACTGCAATAGGGTTACCCGCATAAGTACCGCCTAAACCACCTGTTTGCGGGGCATTCATGATATCAGCGCGACCGACGACGGCTGATAAAGGATAACCGCCTGCTAAGCTTTTTGCCGCCGTCATCAAGTCAGGCTCAACGCCCAATTGCTCAGTGGCAAATAAAGTACCGGTTCTGGCAAAGCCGCACTGCACTTCATCAAAAATCAATACAATGCCATGCTCATCACAAATAGCACGTAGTGCCTTGGCAAATGACGGCGTCACTTGGTGAAAACCGCCCTCACCTTGTACCGGCTCAATAATCATCGCCGCCACTTCACTGGGATCAATGGACGCTTGAAAAATCATCTCAATGCTATGCAGTGCTTGCGCTTCGGTGATGTTCTGCTCCTCACAGGGAAACAGCGCATGAAATACCGGTGCTGGCATCGGACCAAAGTCTTTTTTGTACGGAATGACTTTACCGGTTAGGCTCATGCACATCAAAGTACGACCATGCCAGCCGCCGACAAAAGAGATGACACCAGGACGACCGGTTTTTGCACGGGCAATTTTGATACAGTTTTCAACCGCTTCAGCGCCTGTGGTCAAAAAGAAGGCTCTTTTTTCGCCGCTGATAGGCGCTTTGGCACACAGCTTTTCGGCAAGCTCAACATAGCTCTCATAGTTCACCATTTGCGCAGCAGTATGCGTAAATTTATCCACTTGCTCATGGACGCGCTGAGTGATTTTAGGATGGCTATGACCGGTATTGAGCACTGAGATACCGCCAACAAAGTCGATATAACGATTGTCTTCGATATCCCAAATCTCTGAATTTTTTGCACGAGCGGCAAATACCGGAAAGGCAACCCCTAATCCAGTAGGCAGAACGGCTTTGCGGCGCTCAAGTAAGGCTTGATTAGTAGTGTTAGTGCTGGTCATAAGAACGTCCTTTTTCTATATGTTGAGTGGCTGTTTTTGATTGAAAAAGTAGTGATTTATAGTGCGATTTATAATCATAATAGTAATGATATGGATAATACTTAGCTGATATCACTACACCAGTATTTCGTAGTGACATATTCTTCAATGCCGTACTTTGAACCTTCACGCCCAAAGCCCGATTGCTTAACGCCTCCAAAAGGCGCGACTTCAGTCGATATCATGCCGGTATTATGTCCGACCATGCCATACTCTAAGCCTTCGGTGACGCGCCATGAGCGGGTGAAGTTACTGGTATAAAAGTAGGCGGCAAGACCATAAATGGTATCATTGGCGGCGCGGATGACCTCCTCTTCAGTGGAGAAAATAAATATCGGCGCAATAGGTCCAAAAATCTCCTCATGCGCAATATCCATATCAGCGCTAATATCGCTAATCACCGTCGGCTGATAAGTCAGCGCTGAGGCGTCATGAGTGCTGCCGCCTGTCAGCAGCGTAGCACCTTTATCTAAGGCGTCTTTTAGCAGCGCTTGAACTTTTTCTAAAGCTTTTTCGTTAATTAAAGGACCGACATCGACGCCGTTATCCAATCCGTTACCGACGGTTAGCTCAGCCACTTTTTTGATAAAGATATCTAAGAATTCATCTTTAATGCTATCTTGGACATACACCCGATTGGCGCACACGCAGGTCTGCCCTGCATTACGATACTTAGACGCAATTAAGCCATCTGCTGCTTTTTCTAAATCGGCATCATCAAAGACGATAAAGGGCGCATTGCCACCTAACTCTAATGACAGCTTTTTGATAGTTGGCGCACACTGTGCCATTAAGGTACGACCGACTTCGGTTGAGCCGGTAAAGGATAATTTATGAATACGCGCATCACCGGTTAATATCTCACCGATGACCGATGATTTACCCGTGACCACTTGAATGACACCGGCTGGAATACCCGCTTGCTCGGCTAAAGCAGCTAGGGCTAAAGCAGAAAATGGCGTTTCAGTAGCAGGCTTGATAATCATCGTACAACCGGCAGCTAATGCAGGGGCTGCCTTACGGGTAATCATCGCCGCGGGGAAGTTCCAAGGGGTAATCGCGGCACAGACGCCAACAGGCTGCTTTAAAATAACGTAGCGTAGCTTGGTGTTGGTGGCAGGGATGACATCGCCATACACCCGTTTGCCTTCTTCGGCAAACCAGCGAATAAAGCTGTTGGCATAACCGATTTCACCGCGAGATTCAGTTAGTGGTTTGCCTTGTTCAGTGGTCATGATGATGGCTAAATCCTCACGATTGGCATCGATGAGATCGGCCCATTTTTGCAATAACGTGGCGCGCTCTTGGGGCGTTTTTGCCGCCCACGATACTTGGGCGTGATGAGAAAAAGCCACCGCATCCTCGACATCTTGCTGAGTTAAGCTGGGGACGCTGCCGATAAGCTCGCCATTAAAAGGATTGGTAACCTCAATAGTCGCGCCATCACTCGCGCCGTGCCAGCCGTCTTTAATCAGGCAATGCTGCTTGAGGAGCTCTGGATTTGAGAGGTTAATTGCTGAAGTATCGGGTGACAATTGACTGTCTGACATAGTAACATTCCTTGTTGTTATGCATCTTGATAACTGACTAATTGTTCAATATACTGAACACTAATTCCGTATGTTAGACATCATTATAGGAAGGATAAGATACCTTTTGCAACCTTTATCGTCACTTTATTATGTATATTTTTAGTATCTCACCTTCCCCTTTTTTATGATTATGAATAGGTTATTTATGAGCACAGCAGCAGTTACCACGGCAGTTCCTGCCTTGGACAAAATGTTTCAGATTTTAGATTTAATCACTGCTAGTCCACAGCCATTAACCGCGGCACAACTTGCCAAACAGTTGGCATTACCGCGCAGCTCAACCCATAATATATTGCAAAGTCTATTAGCCAAGCACGTCATCTATAAGGATGCCGAAAGTCGCTTTCATTTGGGCTCTTATCTATTATATTGGGCGGGCAAATATGAGCAGCAGCAAGGGATTATTCAGTTATTCAAAGACCTTATCGTGCAGTATCCTATTTTATTACCGCATACCGTGACCCTCTCAAAACTGGACTTGGGCGAAGTGGTATTTTTGGCATGTCATGAAGCGCCTGCGCCACTAGGCTTTACGTTTCGGGCAGGCGTGCGCGTACCGGCGGTGTTTTCAGCGACGGGTAAAGCCATACTATCCACGTTATCGATGCCCACCATAAAATCACTCTATGAGGAGCGTTTCCCTGCACCGCTGACCCCAAACGGTGTCGATAATTTTGCGGATTTAGCACTTGAGCTGAGTGCCATTCATAGTAGCCGTATCTCGCTCGATAATGGACAACTGCGCGATGGCATGTATTGCTTAGGGACGTATATTCGTAATGCGGCGGGTGAAGCAATTGCCGGTATGGCGGTCAGCTTTTTGCAAGCAGAATATGAATACCGACGTGAGGAAGTCAGTGCCGTACTCATCACCCTCGCTGAGCAAATAGAGCAGCATTTGGGCTTTAATCCCGAACGCTTGCCCTAAACCCTCATAACGATAGCTATCTATTAAACCCTGATATAAAGCCGTTACACCTTAAACGATACCGTCGGCTTTAAGCTTATCAATCATTGCCTTATCATAGCCTAATGCCGCCAACGTCTCATCGGTATGCTCGCTTAAGCTTGGCGGCGGCATGCGATAACTGACCGGTGATTCTGATAATTTAATCGGATTACCCAAGGCTCTCACTGGACTACCTTGTGCCGCAAAATCAATCACCATCGCGCGTGCTTGGGCTTGCGGCATCGCCAACGCCTCACTGATATTATGAATCGGTCCACAAGGAATACCGGCTTGGTTCAACGCCTCAAGCCAATATTGACGCGAGTTTTGTGCAAACTGCGTGCTAATCTGCGCGCATAGTAGGCTGCGGTTTTTAACCCGTGCCGGATTGGTGGCAAAACGTGCATCTTGGTGCCACTCTACCGCAAATAACTCGCACAGCTTAGCAAACTGGCTGTCGTTACCACAGGCTAAGATAAAATGCTGCGCACCTGATCCCGAAAACACTTGATAAGGGACGATATTGGGATGCTGATTGCCCAATCTCGGTGGCACCTCTCCCGATGCTAAATGATTCATCCCGACGTTTGCCAGCATCGATAACGCGCTATCCAGCAGTGCCACGTCCACATGCTGACCGCGTCCCGTATGCTGACGCGCGAGTAATGCCGCTTGAATCCCGATGGTGAGCTGCAAACCTGCAAATAAATCCACTACTGCCACCCCGACTTTATGCGGCTCACCATCGCTAGGACCCGTGATGCTCATCAGCCCCGAGAGACCTTGAATAATATAGTCATAACCGGGGCGTTTGGCATCCGGTCCGGTCTGCCCAAAGCCGGTCAAAGAGGCATAAATGAGGCGCGGATTG
>DAIPIF010000134.1:0-5592 GCA_036770925.1 Psychrobacter sp. | reverse complement strand
AATGCAATCTTTACACAATGGCAAATAAAAAGTTCATCTTTAAGCGTGACTTTTGCAGCCAAAATTGTTTTAATCTGCTCAACAAAATGATTGTTTATAATAAAGCTAAATAATCATTTTTTGAGGTCAGTTCTTTTACACTTTAGGAGAGTAAGCATGAAATTTATTAAACTAGCAGCAATCTCAGCAGCAGTAATGGCATCGACTGCAGCAATGGCAGCAGAGCCTGTTGTTTATCAGTATCAAGAAGATGGCGGTATCGTACGTAATACGACGGGCGCTGTAGTTGGTGGTACAAAGACATTTTTCCAAACGGTTACTCATCCAGCAGCCATCAGTGCTGAAATCGGTACTTTAGGTTATGGGGCGAATATCGGTTGGGCATTGAATGAGACTACTGAATTACAAGCCGGTTGGGCAGGTGGTGACGTAGCTGACTTATTCGGCGGTGACTTTGATGTCAAAGATATTAACTATGATATCGATTCTGATTTTAGCAACCCATATCTAGGCGTACAAATGCGTCCTGCAGCCAACTGGTTCACAGTAGGCGCGGGTATCATCGTACCTGATAACGATATCGATGTGGTTGCTAACTCAAATGGTCCAAACTACAGAATCGATAATGTAGATTATAAAGCTGACGATGTTGGTACATTATCAGGCAGCATAGAGCATCGTAACAAACTTGCACCTTATGCAACCATTGGTTTCCGTCCTAACATTACTAATAACTTCGGTTTATTTGGTGAAATTGGTGCGGCATACCTAGGTAAAACCGATGCAACTGTAAGTTCAAGTAATCCAAATAGATTGGTTACAGTTACAGGTGGAGATCCTAGTAAAACAGTTTATGGTAAAGATGTTGCAGCTATAGCTGAGCAACAACTTAAAGATAAAAACTGGTTAGAGTGGATGCCAATTGTTAAACTTGGTGCTACTTACCGCTTCTAATAATCGTTAAGGCTCATGCCAACGATTAACAGATAAAAAAACGACCTTTCGGGGTCGTTTTTTTATGTCGATTTTTTATGTCTAAAAATTGGATACTGGCAGAATGGGGCGGTTAAAAAACGATGACCAGTTGTTGGTCAGGGATAATCATGATTTGGTAGTCTTGCTGTGGATAGCTGCTATTTTTGTTATTAACCATGAGCGGCAAGTGGATGCCATCTGTCATCATGGATAATAATACGGGCATAATAGTGACGTAATTGACCCCCATTCCTTGGGCTAAGGTATGCTGATTGACTTTAATAAAACTCTCTTTAATTTGCCATAGCCATCTGGCGATAATATCTCGTTGCTCTAGGGTTAGTGTCGATAAAATAGCGATTTCGTCCGTATGATAAAAGCGCTCAGCCACTTGCCATTTGATATCTTGGACTTCAATATCAATACCAACGCTGCGCTGACAGCTGATAATAACGCCAACGTTATCATTTGAATGGGTAAAGCAGACATAATAACGGCTATGGGTCAATCGATAGGGGAACTGTGACTCATCAAGCGTATCACTAATACCGAGGGTGTCTAGCAGCTTTTGCAGGAGCACGCGCACGCCGGTACGTTGCCACTGGCGTTTGTCACGGAAACGATGCCGCTTACACAGCCGCGCTGCTGCATAGGCTGTCGTCGTATCCAGTGAGGTGTGGCAGAGGTGAGTGAGCATAGTCAGCGCTATAGGTTACTTTAAGATGTGAGGTCAATATAGTGTTCATTATACTCATAAAAAAGCCTAGCAATTTTATATCGCTAGGCTTTTTATCGTCATACTTTTTATTATAGTATCATTTTGTGATGATACTAATGACGAAGCAGCCACTGAGTCATGGATGACTGCTTGAGCACTACTGCATTAGTAAGATAATTCTGCACGGCGGTTTTGGGCATAAGCCTCTTCAGTCGTACCCGCTGCTACAGGACGCTCTTCGCCATAGCTGATGACGCGGATATTGTTCGGCGCGACACCTTGAGCGGCAAGGTAGGCGCTCGCGGCTTGTGCACGGCGCTCACCCAAGGCGATATTGTATTCACGGCTACCGCGCTCATCAGTGTGACCGGCGATAAGGACAGTGGCGGCAGGATTTGCACTTAATAGGCTGGCATGTTGGCTTAGCACCCCTGCTGATTGTGAGGTAATCTCACTGCTGTCAAAGGCGAAGTAAACGACCGCTTGTAAGTTTTCAGCGGCACCAATGACTCCAGCAGCGTTATCGACGATAATTCCGCCATTATAGCCCCCTTGAACACCGGGGATGCCTAGAGGGGCAACGACCACTTGAGAGTTCTTGCCTTTGGTAGCACAACCTGTCGTCAGCGCGACGGCACTGGATAAAACAGCGAGTGCGGCGATTTTAGAAAAACGGCTAAAAGTGGTATTAACTGACATGATGAGCTCCTAAATTTTTAATTGAATTTGTTATTTTTAAACTGCTTATAATAAAACCTAGGCAATTGCTGCCCATAATAGAATCAATGTTACGTTATGTAAATAGCATTACTGTAATAATCTCAAAATTCGTCCCTGATTACAATATAGTTTTGGCAACTTGAGTGGTTATTTTGTCAGCATTATTCTCAACTTGAATCGTACTTCATTTATCCCCATAATCTAACTACTTATATCTAATAAATAGCCTAAGCAAATATGTCTGATACTTTAAAGAATATCCAGCAAACCTCTCATGAAAACCCACCTCATAATTTAGAGGTTAATTCTACCAGCCATGAGATTTGCACGCCTCAAGCCGCCTGCTATACGGATTTACCCGTCCTTGCCAAAGACAGTTATTATTTAAGCCGTCTTGAGCGTGAGCTGGCACGTGCAGCGGTAGCTAAAAATAAGCAAGCTCATAAAGATGCTGATAGCGACAAGCAAGATAAAGCAGATAAAGAGCTCGCCAAAAAACGCGCGCAGTATGAGCAGATAAAAACCCGCTCACAGCAAGCGGTGCAAGCGCGTATGGATAGCATTCCACAGGATTTGCCAAATAGATTGAACCTTGATTTGCCCGTGAGCCAACGCGCTGATGACTTGATTCAAGCCATCATTGACCATCAAGTGATTATTATTGCTGGTGAGACGGGCTCGGGTAAGACCACCCAATTGCCCAAGCTGGCGATGCTCGCAGGTCGCGGTATCACGGGGCAAATAGGGCACACGCAGCCCAGACGACTGGCAGCAAGAAGTGTCGCCAATCGTATCGCTGAAGAATTGGGCGAGCCGCTTGGTCATACCGTCAGCTTTAAGATTCGCTTTAATGAGCAAGGGTCAGCGCAATCCGTCGTCAAACTGATGACCGATGGTATCTTGTTGGCTGAATTGGGGCATGATCGATTTTTAAGCCGATACGATACGATTATTATTGATGAGGCGCATGAGCGTAGCTTAAACATTGACTTTATTATGGGTTATCTGAAAAAACTGCTGCCTAAGCGCCCTGATTTAAAAGTCATCATTACCTCTGCAACCCTCGATACCAAGCGCTTTAGTGAATACTTTAGTCGTTATGATAATAAGCTCAAGCGTAACGTGCCTGCGCCGATTTTTAATGTCGAAGGTCGTAGTTTTCCTGTTGAAGTTCGTTATCGTCCATTGACAGATGAGCCAGTAAACAGCTCGGATGATGACAGCTATGATGACTTTGAAGAGAATCTGCCTCGCGCGGTGGTTGCTGCCGTCGAAGAATGTTTTAGCGATGCACAAAATAAAGGTCATGCCGACCAAGCGGATATCTTGATATTTGCTGCCACTGAAGCAGAGATTCGTGAGCTCCAAGAGGTGCTTGAGCGTCATGGGCCAAAACATACCGAAGTGCTGCCACTATTTGCACGGCAGACCTATGAAGAGCAGCAGCGTATCTTTCAGCCGTCAGGTCGCGGTCGGCGTATCGTTATCGCCACCAACGTTGCCGAAACTGCACTGACCGTACCTGGCATTCGCTATGTGATTGACTTAGGATTTGCGCGGATTTCGCGTTATTCGTATCGCTCACGCGTACAGCGTTTACCGATTGAAGCCATCTCACAAGCAGCGGCCAATCAGCGTAAAGGTCGTTGTGGTCGTGTGGCGCCGGGTGTTTGTATTCGTCTTTATAGCGAGGAGGATTTTACTGGTCGTCCAGAATTTACTGAACCTGAAATTTTACGTACCAATCTTGCCTCCGTTATTTTGCAAATGGCCAACCTGCGCTTAGGCAGTGTCGATGATTTTGCCTTTATTGAGCCACCTGATAGCCGCTTAGTTACTGATGGGCATAAGCTGCTCGATGAATTGGGCGCGATTACCTCTAAAAATGAAGCCTCTTCTGCTAAGCAAACCAACAAGCCCAAAAAAGGTCTCGACCATCTGGTTCTGACACCGACTGGGCAAAAAATGGCACGTATGCCAATCGACCCAAGGCTGGCACGTATGTTGGTTGCTGGTTCTGACTTTGATTGTATCCGTGAAATGCTCATTGTCGTTGCGGCGCTTGCCGTACAAGATCCGCGTGAGCGTCCGGTAAATAAGCGTCAGCAAGCCGATCAAAAGCACGCAGAATTTCGCCAAGATGACTCCGACTTTCTATTTTATTTAAGTCTGTGGAAAGCACTGTTTGAAAAAGATGAAGACGGCAATAAGCTGTCTGGTAATCAGCGTCGGCAGTTTGCCAAAAAGCATTATTTAAGCTTCCCACGGGTGCGTGAATGGCATCAAACCCACCGTCAGTTGGTACAAATGGTCACCGAGCTCCAGCTTAGCGCTGATAAAGGCACTGGTAAAGAGGCGCTCGATAGCGACCCTACCAGTGTCGAAGATGAAGCACTCAAAGCGGTTAAATATGCCAATCTGCATCGTGCCTTGATGACAGGTTTATTATCGACGATTGCCCATAAAACTGAAAATCGCGGTGAATATCTGGCTGCCCGTCAACAAAAAGCCAAGATATTCCCCTCCAGTACGGTATTTAAACAAACGCCGCCTTGGGTTATGGCGTTCCAGATGGTAGAGACTTCGCAAGTCTTTATGCGTAACGTTGCCAAGATTGAGCCAGAATGGATTATCTCAGCGGCAGGCGATTTACTGAAGTACCATTATTTTGAGCCGCATTGGTCGAAGAAGACAGGACGGGTCAAAGCCTATGCGCAGATTAGCTTATTTGGGCTGATTATTATCAGTAAGCAGCTGACCAATTATGAACAAGTTAATTTGGGTGAGTCGCGGGAAATCTTTATCCGTGATGGTCTGGTGACTGGTAATCTGGGTCGGCAAGCGCCATTTTTACAACACAATATGGATAAAATTGCCGATATTGAACGCATTGAAGATAAGTTGCGTCGTCGTGATTTACTGGTCGATGAGGAAGCGCTATACCAGTTTTATGATAATAAAATTCCCGAGCATATTGCCAGTCGTAAGGCGTTTGAGGATTGGCGTGCCGAGGTAGAAAAGAGTGATAGTCACTATCTTTTCTTCACCGATAAGGATGTGCTTAATAGCCAAGCACCGACTACAGGCGACTTTCCTGAGGTTTGGCAACTGGGTGATTTACGCTTGCCGCTACGCTACGTCTTTGACCCTGCCAGTGATGATGACGGCGTCACTATTCG
>DAIPIF010000133.1:0-5684 GCA_036770925.1 Psychrobacter sp. | reverse complement strand
GGCGGCATTTTCAGCATGATTTTTCATCATAAACCTTTTATAGTTATCGAGTTATTTTTTATTTATCGGTGACTGAGTATAAAAACAGTAAGCATAAAAAAAGCTTCTAGAATATATTCTAGAAGCTTTAACTTAGCATAATTTATGGGCAAAGAATGTCACGGTTTAGCTAATACGGTTCCATGCATCTTTTGAGGCTTGGCGAGCATCTTGCCATTCCATGCGTGAATCACCTCTGACTTCGTGCCATGAACGCTCAAGATCTGCCTCATGGTCTTCAAAACGTGCATCAGCAGGATAACGGGCGCGGTTCGCATAGCCTACAGCATAAGCGGGGTGCAAGTCACGGTCAAAGTCGTGACCGTCTTTGTAATAACTGGCATTGGCATAATGGGCGCGCCAGTAAGCTTCTTCACGGGTAGGGTCAATGGCTTCTGCTGCCGCATGACCTGCGCCGCCGCCAACAATGGCACCAATAGCCCCGCCGATGAGCGTACCTAATGGACCTGCCATCGAGCCGATTGCGGCGCCGGCTGCAGCACCACCAATACCGCCAACACCTGTCCCTACAGGATGCGAGCCTGGCTCACCGGTAATGATATCGGCATTAAGGTCTTGTCTTGATTCTTTGGTCATATTTTTTACTTCATGACGATCGATATTGTCGTGGTTACTCATCGTATTATCCTTAATTTATGGGTTTATTATTCATTAAAAGCAGTCTGTTATAAAAATTATCGGTGACTACTCGTCTTCGAATTGACTACTATTTTTAGTAGGTTTTATCAGTACATGGTTATACCAATGATTTGATATGCCTAAAGTATAGGAGAGCAGCGACACTGTCAGCCAGTCTGATTATGTAAACTGTGTCAGTATCACGATGGGCTTACGTTACAGCATGTATTTTTATAAGCGCTTTGTAGTGTGCTGCATTATTTTGAGTAAGTGTTTGGGCGTTATCTCAAGGCTCTATCGATGGTATGTTGCCATTTATGAAGATGTTGGGCGCGCTCAGCGCTCGACATGGCAGGCTCAAAGATGCGGTCAATCTCCCACGAGGCTGCCATGGTTTGCTCATCATATAAGCCGGTTTTGAGACCCGCTAAGAGCGCGGTACCTTTGGCGGTAATCTCGGTATCTTTGGGGCGCAAGACGGGCACGCCCAATAAGTCTGCTTGAAACTGCATTAATAAATCATTATTTGCCGCGCCGCCATCGACCCGTAGCTCAGTAAGTGGCTGCGGGCTATCTTTTTGCATGGCAATTAAGACGTCATAAGTCTGAAAGGCAATGGACTCAAGGGCGGCGCGGGCGATGTGCGCTTTGGTGGTACTGCGGCTCATGCCACTGATACTGGCAGTGACATCAGAGCGCCAATGCGGCGCGCCAAGTCCGGTAAAAGCCGGCAGCAACACCACCGCTTCACTACTGTTGACTTGTAAGGCTAAGGCTTCAATATCACCGCTTTGTTGAATCATGCCCAAGTTATCACGCAGCCACTGCACAATCGCGCCCGCCATAAATACGCTGCCTTCTAAGGCATAGGTCACCTCGCGCTCTGCTCGAAAATTGGGCGTTTGCAATAGCCGTTTGCCTGATTGCATCAGCTGACCGATGGACGTGCCCGCCGTGCGATTGGCAGGTGGACGGCGTTGGCAAGCAATGGTGGTCAATAATTTATGCTCGCTGATTTGCGGCGTCTGTCCGATATTCATCAGCATAAAACAGCCCGTGCCATAGGTGTTTTTTGCCATGCCGGCATCCAAGCAGCCTTGACCAAATAGCGCCGCTTGCTGGTCGCCTAACACCGCCTGAATAGGGATTTGTTTGGCAAACAGTCCTTTTTTGGTTCTGCCAAAATCACCGTCAGAAGGTAACACTTTTGGTAATATGCTTTTGGGTATCTCAAAGCGCGCGCACAGCTCATCCGACCATGCCAGCTTATGAATATCATATAATAAGGTACGCGAGGCATTGGTGATATCAGTGACATGCTCGCCACCAGTCAAATTATAAATCAGCCAGCTATCAATGGTGCCTACAGCGATTTGTCCGCTATGAGCGCGCGCTCTAATTTTGGGATGATGCTCAAGCAGCCATGCGATTTTACTGGCACTAAAATAAGGCTCTAAGCGCAGACCTGTCATACGCTGTATCTCTTGCGCTAAATGACTGTCGTTAGCACTGCCACTGTCACTGCTGCCGTCTGTCGCCCGTTGTTTGCAATAACGGGCGGTACGCGTGTCTTGCCAAATAATCGCTGGTGCTAAAGCGGCGCCGGTGTTTTTATCCCAAATAACGATAGACTCGCGCTGATTGGTAATGGCAATGCTACTGATATCCGTGGCGAGTAAGCCAGCTTGGTTAATGACATCATGAGCGCAGCTGATTTGCGTTTGCCAAATTTGAGCCGCATCTTGCTCCACATAGCCCGCTTTGGGCGTTTTTAAGGTCGTCGGCTGCTGGGCAATATTAATGGGACGTGCTTGCTCATCATACAAAATCGCTCTGCTAGAGGTCGTTCCTTGGTCTAATGCCAAAATATATCCTGCCATGATTATTTGCTCCTCATTATTATGAATAGGGGTATGCGCATCCGTCTCTCATGTGCTTGTTATCAGCTACTAATGTAGCAAAAACAGCTCGGTTTTATCTTAAGCTATTGTAGTCGTCCGCTATTGAATGGCATATAAATTGAGGGTGCAGCACATTTACAACTACAATTCAAGCCTAAATAAGCAGATAATGAGCATTGACCCGTCATGATTGTATCTTTACAGTGTCTGCTTCATAGCTGGCTGCTGAGGCATGATTGCTCACCTTATTACCCCTCTTAATCAATGGTTTATTTTTATTATGAAATTTGCGTTGTCCTCTTTATCCACCGCTATGGTGACGGTCATGCTCACTGCGATTTCGGTGCAGGCGTTAGCAGAGCCTCCTGCCAACGCTAGCAGCCCTGCAAAAACCAACACGTTGCATACCAGTACCTTGATTGACCCCATCACTCATAAATCTATTGATAATAGTTACGCGTTAGAAGTCTCAAGCTTTTTGAGCCTTGAGCAAGCGCAAGATATCTTATTACAAGTGTCGCCCAAACTTGCTGCCAATCAAGCAGCGATTGCCTCAAGCGACTATCAAACCCAAGCGCTCAGCAGCAGTGATAATCCTTTTGTATTTGCGCGAATGTCAGCGTCTACTTATCAGCTGCAAGCGGATGTTGATTTATCAACGCTAAAAAGCGGTATTATAAATGGGGTCAATAATGCCGGTAACGTCATACCACCTATCCCATCGCTACCAAATTTTGGTGAGATAGTCGATGACTATGTTCCAGATACTCACAACTTTAAACGCTCAGGTAGCACGACTGGCGCAGGTTTGGGGGTGGCGTGGCCTATTTATACCGCCGGACGCACCACGGCGCTGACGGGTATCTCTGATGCGCGTACCCAAGAGGCAATTGCTGATAGCGTGCTGGATAAAAATGAGCTGTATAACACCTTGATTGAGCGCTATTTTAAGGCGCAATTAGCCATTATTGCCGCTTATTTGCGTGAGGATGCTTATGAGACGCTGCAGCAGACTGACCATATGGCAAAGCGTTTGTTTGAAGAGGGTTTTATCTCGCGAGTGGATCGCTTAGAGGCGCAATCTGCGCTCGCTGATGCCGAAAGCGAATCCATCAAAGCCAATAATGATGCGCGTCTGGCGATGATTGCGCTACAAAGACTGCTGCGCACCGATTACCGTATTAAGCCCACCACACCCTTATTTGTTGCTAGTAAGCCGCTGCCTGATGTCAAATACTTTCAAGACTTAGCACTCAATCATCACCCTGGCTTACAAAAAGTCGCCGCCAAACGCGCGCAAGCACAGCAGCTGCACGCCTTATCCGATACAGGCTACAAGCCCACGGTGATGCTATACGGTTATAGCCAAATTGAAAAAGACCCCAGTTGGGTAGCCGGTGTCTCTGCCAGCTGGAAGCTATGGGGTGGACTCGATAAAACCGCTTCGCTCGCATCGAGTAATGCCGCCATACGCCAAGCGGATTTATCGGAGATTGAGCTGAGTGATAATTTATTATTACTGGTCGAAAAAAGCTGGTACGACGTTAATAATGCCCAAGCCCGTTATCAGGCGCTGCAAAGCAATGTCGAGTTGGCAACTGAAGTATTACGCCTGCGTCGCCTTGGATTACAAGAGGGCGTCAATACCACCATTGAGGTGGTACAAGCGCAAACGCAAGCCCTCAAAGCGCGTACGGAACAGGCACAAGCGGCAAATGATTATGTGCAAGCGCTAGCCATGCTAATGCAAAGCTGCGGCACGCCTCTAGCCTTTAATGCTTACCTAAATGCTGCTGATATCAGACTACCCACTTTATATAGTGAATAAGGTCGTAAAGAACTCTGTTTATTAATAACGACACTATTAATAACGATACTATTACCAACGATACTTGGAGTTATTGCCTTATGAAACTGAATACGTCTAAAATAACCAGTCAGCTGCAACCTATTCTAGAGACTTGGCGTATCGCCAACACTTCTAATGTTTGGGCACATTGCGCCAGCGTAGGCTATTTTGGTTTTTTATCTATTTTTCCAGTGATGGCGGTGTTTGTACTGCTTTATGGTCTCGCTTTTTCGCCCGAGCAGATGCAAGAGCAAATCTCGTTATTACGCCCCTTTATCCCAAACAACGTCTATGAGGTGCTGGGTGGGCGCTTAAGTGAGCTCGCCTCTAACACCACCACGCGCCTGTCTTTTAGCCTGCTATTCTCCACTGTATTAGCCCTTTATGCCGGCTCAAAAGGTATCAAATCGTTAATCCTTTTGATTAATCTGGCGTTTGGTATCACCCAAGAGCGCGGCTTGATACAAGGCACCATTCGAGCGCTGGGTATAACGTTTGCCGCATTGGTGGTGTTAATTATCGCGATATCCTCTATTGCGATTATTCCCCTAATAGCGTCCTATTTTCCATTTCCGCAGCTTGCCAAAACGATTGCGCTGTGGAGCCGCTGGCCTATCTTAGCGGGCATTATATTCTTAAGCTTTTTAGGGTTATATCGCCTTGCGCCCAATCGTGGTGCTACGCCGCTCAAAAAATTGGTGCCGGGCGCTGCTATCGCCGCCGTGCTTTGGATTTTATTGTCGGTATTGTTTTCAGTGTATGTGCAAAATTTTAATAACTATAGCGCTGAATTTGGGGCACTTTCAGCCGCCGTGGTCATTATGCTTTGGCTGTATTATTCAGCATTTATCGTGGCTTTTGGGGCTATTTTTAACTTTGAAACCCTAGAAAAATCCAAACCTTATGCGGTTCGCGTGTATTAATCACTCCTGTTTGCGGTTATAACCTGCGCTTTACTCTCAACTTTATTGCTTTAGGAATCTTGAAGTCATGTCTGAACCTCATAATGAATCTGACGATTTAAATACCTTAGAACCCTCTGAGGATAAGCAGTCCACGAGTGATACTGATGAGCCAACGCAAGCCGCGCCTATTTATAAGCGCAAAAAAACGGCGGATAAGAACGCTCGCCGTATTAAAAAAATTATTATGCTACTGGTGATTATTGGTGTATTGGGAGTTATCGCTTATGGTCTGTTTAAAAGCCAACGCGCGAGCACGCCGCAAGTGGTCACCTTTCAGGGACAAATGCAAAT
>DAIPIF010000132.1:0-5711 GCA_036770925.1 Psychrobacter sp. | reverse complement strand
GCGCCCACCGCCGCGATAATCGCGAAAACCATATTTCATACTATAGGTATAATCAGCATGACCGGGGCGAAAGGTGTCTTTAATATCGCTATAGTCTTTGGATTTCTGATTGGTATTGCGAATCAATAAGCCAATGGAGGTGCCCGTCGTTTTGCCCTCAAATACCCCTGATATAATCTCAACCTCATCAGACTCGCGGCGCTGAGTGGAGTATTTAGAGCTACCTGGCTTGCGGCGATCCAAATCTACCTGCAAGTCGGCGGCTTCAAGTTTGAGACCGGGCGGCACCCCATCTACGATGGCAAGTAAACCTGCGCCATGCGACTCACCGCAAGTGGTGACACTAAAAAGCTTTCCTATACTATTACCGGCCATATCTATCCTTAGGGTCAATTATCTGGCATCAACATTATATTACTGGGCATTATCGAGCAGCTGCACATAATGTGCAAATAGCTCACGGTATTCCATCAGCTCATCAAAGGTAATGGCAAATACACCATGACCGCCCAAGGCAAACTTGAGCCAATTAAACTGAATGTCAGGATAGGCTTGGCTCAATGCCCACTCACTATCACCCACTTCACAAACCAGTAAGCCCTCAGGACTTAAATAATCAGCCGCCTCATACAAAATACGATGCACCAAATCCAGTCCATCTTGCCCTGCTGCAAGCGCATGCTCAGGCTCATACAAAAACTCAGCCGGCAGCTCTGCCATAATCGCCGCATCGACATACGGCGGATTGGTCACGATAAGCTCATACTGATTGTCAGCGGGTAATTTGGCAAATAAATCAGACTCAATCACATTCACCTGATGATTTAAATCATGATGATCGACGTTGACCATCGCCACCTCAAGTGCGCTTTTATCGATATCAACCGCATCGACTAAGGCATCGACAAAACGGGTGGCTAACGCAATCGCGATACAGCCTGAGCCAGTACATAAGTCCAAAATACGCTCGGGCTGTGACAACTGCTTCATCTCTAAGCCATGCTCATGAAAACCAGCTGCTTGCGCATTGACTGCCACGCCAAGCGCTTTTGCCAGCTCATTGGTATCAAAATACGGATGAAATTGCTGGCGGATTAACTCAGCAACTGGCGAGCGTGGAATCAGGACACGCTCATCGACATAAAATGGCAAATCACAAAAATAAGCCAAATTAATCAAATAGCTCAGCGGCTTACGCTTCACGATACGCGCCTCTAATAAACTCAGTACCACGTGCTTTTCTGAATCCGTCAAGCGGCAATCCAAAATCTGATCATTAGCCGCCCAGTCCAAAGACAAAGAGTGCAACACAATAGCAGAAGCTTCTGCAAACTCATCCGTCGTGCCCTGCGCCACCACCACATCGTAATTACGTAGCTGCGTCACCGCAAAGCGAATGAAATCACGGATACTAAACAGCTGCGCGCGAGCTTCTGCAAGCTCATTATGCAAATTCTCAAACTCATCGTCCGCATCCTCTTCTATACCATAAGTATCATAGTCATAGTCAGGATGGTTTTGGCTCTGAAACTCGGCGGCGCTCATTATCTGCTCTTCTGGCATATCATACCTTATTGATTGAGTGTTAATTGAGGGTTATTTTTGAGGAAGTATTCAAACTCAGCGGTTGCTTAATAACGTATTGATGATAAAATCTTGTACACGCATTATAGACGCAAACACTAAATTGCGCCAACCACTCAAAACCTTATGGCTATAAAACGGGCTATAATATCCTGTTTCTGACCTTAAGCCCCCGCTTGTTACTCAAAAAACCGTAATATTACATAGTAATAACCATACCCATTATTACTGCTATGTCGTTAATACGTCAACAATGGGCATTTAATATTTTTTTCATAAAAAATTTGTATCAAAAGTTTGCGTGGCGTTCAAATTGTGCGCATAATAGCCGAATTGTAGCAACCAAAATAGTGACCCAACATGATGAAAGTAAACCCTTTAATAAGCGCTCTATCCATCGCCGTTTTGACCACCAGTTTCAGTGTCAGCGCTTTTGCTGCACCTGATAATAGCAGTCAAACTCTACCGGTACGAGCGGCAGACCAGCTGCCCTCTATCAATAATTTATCAGGTGTCACGGTCAAAGAAAATCGCAGTCGCACCATAAACTCTGCTGACACTATGTCTGTCGAAGAGCTGAGCCGTCAGGACGAGCTATCTGACAGCGATGATATCAGTGAAGGACAAGCGTTAGATGCACCGACTAGCACCAGTAACCTCGCTAATGACGACTCGGCGATTAAAAGCATCGAGAGTATCGATGGCAAAAAGCACACCACGCTAAACCTCTCTAATTATGCTAAGCAAGTCAATAGTGCCACATGGTCGCCGAACATGAAAGTCAACTCGGCGATGACCATTAAAATGCAGGCGCTACTAGACTGGAATCACGCCTCACCGGGTGCCATCGATGGCGGCTGGGGTATGAATAGCAAAAAAGCCTTGATTAACTTCCAAAATATGAAAGGGTTAGAAGCCACGGGCAAAATGAACCAACAAACATGGGATGCGCTGAATAAGAACATTCCTGCTAATAAGCCGGTATTAGTGACTTACACCATCACTGAGGATGACGTCAAGACCAATTTTGCCGCCTTGCCTGACGGCTCAGAAGCCAAATCAAAAATGAAAGGTCTATATTATCAAGACATCAAAGAGATGTTTGGTGAGCGCTTTCATATGGATGTGCGCTATCTGGATAAGCTGAATACAAATAAACAGTATAAAGCGGGTGAAACCATCACCGTGCTGAATACTCGCAGCCCACTGAATGAGCGCATTACTCGCGTTGTCGCCAATAAAGCGGACAAAACCCTCTATGCTTATAATGGTGATAGACTGGTAGCCACTTATCCGACCACCGTCGGTAGTGACGCTACGCCCTCACCACAAGGCAATTTTACTATTGTCAATAGAGTCAAAATGCCTTGGTATAAAGCCACCGTCGGCAGCGGCGATCAAAAGAAAGTGCATATGCTCCCACCAGGACCTAATAGTCCTGTCGGTGTCGTGTGGATGGGCTTATCCAAACCCTCTTATGGCATCCATGGCTCACCTAAGCCCGAAGGCATCAGCCGCCAAGCTTCAGCGGGCTGTGTGCGCTTAACCAACTGGGATGTCTTAGAGCTGTATGCCAATATCGAAAATGGCGCTAAAGTTGAATTAAAATAGGGTCGCTGACTTGATGCTTGATGGTAGAGCAACAAAAATAGTAGCCAGATAAAAAAGACCCTCAAGAAAGGGTCTTTTTTATTTATTCATAAAAGAAGCCGCCTAAATAAGGCTGTTTTAAAATAGGATAAAAAGTTCTCAGTCATTCAAACTGACATTATGCTACGCCTGCTGACCGTCTTTTTCATTACCAGTGATACTGCCAATTTTTTTGGTAAAAAACCATGCAACAGGAATAGAGATTAAGATGCCAACTGCTATCGCAATTTGAATATGCGGAATTTGATTAAATCCCGTTATCAACGCGGCAATCATCAATACACCGATAGTCACCGTCGCTGCTATAGAATAAATCACGGAGTATAATGTCCAGTTCATAACTTAATCCTTATATTTTGTATGGGTATATACACTTTATACACTAATTTCATACAAAAAGTAAGGGCTCGCCATAAACGTAGGGGCTAGCAACGTTCAAAGACTTCTTTAAAAAACCATGCTATGATTAAAAATTTATGCACATTAACGGGCTTTACTTCATCACCATAGCAAGCTTATCAGTAGCAAAACTTTTATTACATTTTACACGACTTTATCACTTACTTTTACCTATGTAGCCTTGTTGCCATGACCTCCTCTTCTGATGCATCCTTCCCTGCTGACAAAACAGCCGAACTGCTCTCTACCACTGCTGCTTTGAACCCTAAAACTTCTACTGAAAGCTATCATATAGCTGCGGATAATAGCTCAAACCATAGCGCTCAAGATAATGAGGACTTAGCAGAAGTAAAGAAGTCTGAACCCAAAGTGACGATAACGTCGCTGAGTCCTGATGTGGTGATTGCTAGCGTGGAGACGCCTGACCCTGAGTCTTCTGATATCGCGGCTACAGATACGCAAGCAGACGCAGCGGCTAAAATAGCAGAAACTAGGCAGCCTGTAGAAGATAATCTGCAACAACTCTCAGAGTCAGAGGATGTCGCAGCCGACGCTCAAGAGGAAGCTGAAAAGGAAGCACAAGAGGCGGTAAAGGAAGTTAAAGAAGTCAAAGAAGCCAAGCTTGAGTCTTATAAGCAGTTTATTGCAGAACAATTTAGCAAGCAGAAAGTGGATTATCCTGAAGTACGGGTCAGAATTGAGTCCAATGCGCTACCGAGTAAAATGTACTTTATTATGAATATCCTGTCAGCCATTATTGCCAGTTATGGACTGGTGACCAATTCAGCGGCGGTCGTGATTGGCGCGATGTTGGTGGCGATGATGCTCGGACCCATTACGGGTATTGCCTTAGCGATTATTGATCACCGTATGCCATTACTGCGTAAATCATTATTTACGGTCATTGCGGGCGTATCACTGGTCGTCTTGGTGGGTTTTATCGTGGGTGGGCTACATACCGAACAGCCGTTAAGCGCTGAGATATTATCGCGTACACAGCCGACTTCTATGGATTTGATGATTGCTTTAGCGGGCGGAACGGCAGGCGCTTATGCGATGGTCTCGCCGCATTTATCGGTGGCGGTGGTTGGCGTTGCAGTTGCGACGGCATTGGTGCCGCCACTGGCTGCGAGTGGTATTTTATTTGCCAATGGTGAGATACAGATGGGACTGGGCGCTTTACTGCTCGCCATGACTAACATTATTGCCATTCAGTTTACCAATGCGCTGGTGCTGTGGTTTTTGGGCTTTCGGCGCTTGGTCGATGACGACTATCAGTCTAATGCCTATCTGACTTTTTTACGACGTAATGCCGTTACGTTATTACTACTGATTGGCTTGGGGATTTATTTGAGTCTTAATTTGAATAAAAATGCCAATCAACAAGCCTTTGAGAATAATGTTAAAACGACTATTAATAGCTATTTTATGGATAAAGGCAATGTGCTGACCAATACTCAGTTTGAGAAGACGCCTGATTATTTGACCATTCGGGCAGTTATTCGCGGTGAGACCACGCCAAGCTCTTATGATGTGCGCCAAATCGAGGCGCTTATCAACCAAAATATCGCCGATAATGTTTCTACAGGCTTTGCTAACGGCTTTAGGAATAGGCGCGCCCATGAGCTACCTATTAAACTGCAACTGCGCTACTTGCCGGTACAAGTCATTGAAGCCAATCCTTTGGTGGCTGATAAACTCGATAAAACCGATGCGGCGATTTTGAGTAATTGAGCGATAACTTTGGCTTATTTACTGGCGCTGATTAGGAATTTTCGACACGCTTTCGAGGTATGTGTTAAAATCGCTGGCAAATTTATTGAATCTATTCGTGCTTTTATATTATCCGTCACTACTTTTAATCCTATTCGTCATTAAGGAGCCGCTGTGAGTCAGCCATCTCAAACAGCAGATATTCGTCAAGCTTTTATCGATTTTTTTATAAGCAAGCAGCATACCCCTGTGCCCTCATCAAGCCTCATTCCGCACAATGACCCGACGCTACTTTTTACCAATGCGGGGATGAACCAGTTTAAAGAGACTTTTTTGGGCATGGAGCCGCGCGATTATATCCGTGC